>CAYWHL010000086.1:0-9752 GCA_964457995.1 uncultured Methanoregula sp.
AATAGTTAAGCTAATATTTCAAATTTGAAAATTTTAATGCGAATTGTGGGTTAAACGAACAGGACAAATTTTGCACAAGTGGTATGCAATCGGTTGAGCATTCGAAATTGTAACTCGGTTCAAAATCCATCATACTCTCACATCCTTCATAAGGGCAGTAAAGGAAAAACCCCATCTACTGCTTCGTATCCGTATTTTCTCTGACTATTAATGCTACTTTGTTACGCGGAGCGTGAATGTGAAATAGAAATTGTAAAAGTTGGGATCAAGACGATTTATTATCAACCCTTAATTCCCCCGCTCATCAGTTTTGGTAGGAGCGCATCGCGAATCTGGGTGAGTGTGCGGGACTGCTCACCGTTTTGAATGATTTGGGTATGTAATACTTTAACGTGTAAAAGGAATTTTTGGAGTATTTTTTCATCTGGAAGTAAAATTTCAACTTTTTTCAGATCCCGACATACCATTCTTGTTAGAACACTACCGGATGAATATGTTGATAAATTGGATTGAAACTGTTCAGATTTTAAAAACCAATACAAATAGTAAGAGTAAATCTCCTTTTTCGGTCTAAAAATCGCAATTGATGAAAGAATCACCAAATCCTGGTGGCCTACACATAGATGGGGAATTCCCATTGTCCCGTCTTTCGATAACAGAACATCCCCAGATTTTGGTTTACAATCCGTTTTCAGCAATTTTTCATAATCTTCAATTGTAATTCGTTTACAGGAATTTAGATTGAAATCAAAATCGTCCATATCTTTGACGGTTCCAATAAGGCACGAACCGTCTTCATTTTCTTTAGGGGAGTAATGAGAGCCATCGGAGATTTTTTCACAAATATCATCTGCAATTCCAACCCCCCACCCCCTCGGTACCTCCCTTCCCTCAACAAGCTCAAACTCATCCGGAAACAGCGCCGCAATCTCCTGCGGCAGACCAGTATCTCGCCCCTCCACCTTCGCCCGAACTGGAACAAAATCCACGAACCATGATTGGAAGATCGCCCGTGCCATCGCTTCGAGCGTCTCGTTCATCTGGCGGTTGAGCTCGATCTTGTCATCGAGCGATCCGAGGATGTGGGCAATGGCGTGCTGGGTGAGGAGTGGGGGTAAGTCTGGAAGAGGAAAAGATCGAATATCTGACATGTTGAGATGAGGAACAACCGAACCCTCAGATCTGCTGATTAATTCATGGCGCATCTCATCCGTTAAGAAAAGGTACAACAAAAAACGCGGAACAATTTGATTTTTATTCAACCGAATAAGTACAGTTCTTTGACCGAGGCAGAGTTTTGTTTTCGGGGGGATTATGCCAACCTCTCCAACTGGTGCTTCTCTTGATAGAATAAGATCATCTGGTCGGGGTTCAAGACGATTCGTCCATTCTTTGTAAGTTTCTTCAGATACTCGGTTACAGGATTCTAGGACGATTCGTCCATTTTTCAGGTCGGTTGTTCTTACAGAGGGGATACCATGTTCGATTAATGGAGCGGTCTTATGTTCACAATCCACGATGAATTCGCAAATATCCGATAAAGTAAGAAGGTTGTTCATTATTTATTTCCATCAGCGACCTGCGGATTACTGATAAAAATTAAAAATTTCTTTCCCATTTCGGTGGTCCGTGATGCAAACATGCCATTTTCTGTCATAGTTGCATGTAAATATGCACCTTTCTGTAACAAACCATCCAAAATCATTTGTTCAACAATTTGATCGTACAAAGACTGTTTATTATTCAGTTCCGGAAATGTGAACTCAATCACTGTTCCTAATCCACCCATTGACCACTGAGGATATCTGATTCCATGGACTTTTCCATATTCTCTAGGGTCATCTAAAAAATGTAATATTTTCAAATGCCATGGAGAATATCGATCAACAAAATTTAGAAAAATCATTTGCTCGCTTTCATCAATACTCGTAGCACTTAAAGAATTAATTACGGCGTTTCTTAGAGATTCAATTTTTTCTTTATCATGAGTTCTAAGAGCGATTTGGGTTGCTTGTATTAACGTACTAATAAAATTATCATTTCTCGCAAGATTCTCAACTTTAAATCCTTCAATTTTATTTTCTAATGCTTTCAATCGATGATATATTTCTATTAACCACTCATCACGTCTTTTTTGAATAGCTGGAGGAACTAATGTTGAAAAATATTCAGCAACTATACCCCCAATCCCGGGAAGGGTTGTTAATCCAGCTTTCGTACCGGTATGGATATAATCCTCAGCACTGGGCTGCAAATCTTTCTCGATATCTCGTTCATCTTTCATATCTGATAACCCAAACCTTTCAGGTTCTCCCGTATCTCCCCATCCAGCCTCTCCGACTCCCGGAACTGTTCCCCGAGTTTCACCACCAGCAGCCCCATCTTCTCCTCAAATGGCTCGCCATCATCAACGACATCCTCGGCGCCAACATATCGCCCGGGTGTCAGTACATACCCATTCTTCTGGATCTCCTCATGAGTTGCACTCTTGCAGAACCCCGGCACATCCACATACATTCCGGCATCCTTCTCACCTCGCCATGCGTGATATGTCGCAGAGATCCGGGCGATATCCTCATCCGTAAGATCGCGGTGGACCCGGTCAATTAACAGCCCCATCTTCCGGGCATCGATGAAGAGCGTCTGCCCGCGACGGTCCCGGAACTTATGATTTTTCTTCTCGCGAGTGACAAACCAGAGGCACGCCGGGATCTGCGTGGAGTAGAAGAGCTGGCCGGGTAATGCGATCATGCAGTCCACCAGATCGGATTCGATGATATTCTTCCGGATCTCTCCTTCGCCGGACTGGTTACTTGACATGCTGCCGTTCGCGAGCACGAACCCTGCAATGCCGGTCGGTGCGAGATGGTGGATAAAGTGCTGCACCCACGCAAAGTTTGCATTGCCGTTTGGTGGGATGCCATACTTCCAGCGTATATCCTCACGGAGCCGTTCACCACCCCAGTCCTTCATGTTGAATGGCGGATTGGCAAGGATAAAATCCGCTTTCATGTCCGGATGATGATCGCGGTGGAAGCTGTCGCCATTGTCCGGCCCGAGATTTCCCTCAATCCCCCGGATAGCGAGATTCATCTTCGCCAGTTTCCACGTGGTCGGGTTGGACTCCTGCCCGTAGATGCTAATGTCCCCGATATTCCCGCCATGCGCCTCGACAAACTTCTCGGATGAGACAAACATCCCACCCGAACCGCAGCATGGGTCGTACACCCTGCCCTTGTACGGCTCAATCATCTCGACCAGAATTTTTACAACGCAGCGGGGTGTGTAGAACTGCCCGCCTTTCTTTCCCTCAGCGCTTGCAAACTGTGAAAGGAAATATTCATACACGCGCCCAAGGATATCCTTCGAGCGGTTCTCCTTGTCACCGAGACCGATGGTGCCGATGAGATCAATCAGTTCGCCGAGTCGCTGCTTGTCAAGCGCCTGCCGGTTGTAGTCTTTGGGCAGGACACCTTTGAGCGTGGGATTATCGCGCTCGATCGCCACCATCGCGTCATCGATCAGTTTCCCTATCGTGGGCTGCTTCGCGTTTCCCTGGAGCCCGGACCACCGGGCCTCTTTCGGTACCCAGAAAATATTTTCCATACGGTATTCATCAGGATCTTCGAGCGCTAGATACCGTGCCTGCGGCTCCCTGATATACCACTGGCTTGCTGGATCGGCAAGATCATGATCGAGCTTGTAGTGGCGCTCCTCAAATGCATCTGATATATATTTCAGGAAGATGAGCCCGAGCACGACATGTTTGTACTCCGCTGCGTCCATATTATTGCGGAGCTTGTCGGCAGCTGCCCAGAGTTTAGCCTCAAAGCCGAGGTTCGCGCCATTGGATTGTTTGTCGGATTTTTTTTCAGATGTCCCCTTGCCCCGTGCCACAGTAACCGATCCTCAAAATTTTTTTAAATTTTTTTACATCTTATATAGATGAATGATTGTTATTAACAGGAAATATCCTCATCGGTTCAAGCGGTTGGTCATCGTATGGATGATTATACTAACCTAACTGTAAGGGATTCCGGTTACTTCTTATCTGAAAATGTAATTTCTTCCTGTCCTGACCCTTCATTATCAATTCATGAATCCCTGTGAAATACTAAAATACCCTTTTAAGTCTCCTGCGGGCTCTGATTGCCAAAATACGCGATATTGGATCGGACCAAATTTCTGTTTGGTGCTGAATTCGCAAAATTTGGATTCTATTATTTTGCAATATACGATTATATCGGTTTTAACGCAGAAACACGGCAGATATTCACTTTAAAATGTGCCCTAATAGACCCTTTTGGATGGGCGATCTCTTGTTTGATCAACCAGAACTACTGATTCGTTAAAAGAACCCCACTTTTCCGGAAGTAAAACAGGTCATCGGGCTGTGGCTGGTACCTTGGATCACCTCATTCGGTATCAACTAATATGTATCCTTTCCGGACCCTAAACAGACCCCGATTGCCAAAATAAGCAATCCTTGATCTCACCATATTTGACCAGGTCGCATGAAATGGCAAATTCCGGCACATGATTTAGAATAACGCTTAAATTGAGATTTTTCCGCCGAAAAACGGCATTTAATAGCTTAAAAATGTACGCTAACAGATGCTTTTAGATGGCAAATCTCAGGTTTGATCGAACAGAACTACCGATTTGATGAAAGAACCCCTGTTTTGAGGAGTCTGGGATCAGCGATGTCAATCTTAAGGGACTCTTCGGGACTATGAATAATCGGAACCCGATAAAAATTTCCGAATACTAAAACAAGCGATCCTGGATCTTTCCGAATTTAGATTTGGTGCGAGTAAAAGAGAGTACGTCCTGTTACTAAAGGCCATTAAATTACCCTTTATCCCCTGCCCTGAATATCAGCCATTCATCTTTTCCTGCACGTTTGAACCTCACCAGAACATAGGTGCCATTCAGCCTGCGTCCACGGAGAATAATCTCGATCTTATCAGGATCCCAGTGCTTTGTGTCATAAGTTCCGTCGTCCCAGATTGAGACGGTACCCGCCCCGTATTCGCCTTCCGGAATTGTCCCTTCGAAATGCAGGTAATCCAGCGGATGGTCTTCAACTGCAATCGCAAGGTGTTTCTGACCTGATGCCTCAGGAATTCCTTTAGGTACTGCCCAGCTTTTTAGTACACCGTCCCGTTCCAGCCGCAGGTCATAATGCAGGTGACGTGCGTGGTGCTCCTGAATTACAAAATGGTTCTCATCCGCACTCATTGTCGTTAATCCTTCCGGCTCGCTGGTCTTTGAAAAATCCCGCTTACCATGATAGTTTCGCAAAGCCATTTTCTTAGTGGATCCTAACGGCTGATAATTATTTTTTACCGATCCTCTTTTTATCGCGCCATTAACTATGTCATCACTTTTTGAATCATATGAATGCTCCTTGTTCCGGACCCCAAGCCCCGTATGTTCCGGATAAAACTGCTCTTGTGCGAGCTGATCTGTGGTGCATTCTTCAGGTTTTTTATCCGGACGGACCCTGATAAACCGAGGGATACGCAGTTTCCTGTCCCTTGTAACCTGCGGGTATGCCACTTCACAGACAAGAAAAGGGCCCAGCCAGATGATTTTCTCTGCCAGCCCGGGGTCTGGTAATTGGGGTATACTGGTCTTTGCTGAAGAAAAGGTCTCCATAAGAGCTGTGAGATCGTGATCAGAGAAACCCGTTCCCACTTTGCCAATATAAACAAGCCTTTTGCCTGGATTAACGATATTTCGGGAGACTGAGGGTAGTATCTTTTTTGGGTGGTTCGTGATACCTGAGGAGAGACTATCATCGCTCACGTTTTCATACAGCCCCAGGATCAGAGCCCCGAACGTCTGACTCCGACTTTATTGGAGATGCGAATTAAGTTGGGGGGCAGTTAAAACACCTTGTGGGTTGTCATGGGTGCGAATCCCGGACAACTACCCCCCATCGTCACAAATTCAGATTATCCGGAATTTCAGGAAAGTCTTCATCCTCTTCATCTGATTTAGGAGAAAAGAGGGTCCGGACGTACTTCAGCGGTCCTTTTGAACGGGTACTGACCTCAGAAACGCGTCCTGCGGTTCGTTTTTTTGAACGGCTGAAATCCCGGACGATATATTCAGCTTCGGCAAGCGCTTCTTCCACCAGTTTTTTCTCGGTTACATCCACCATAGATCCTACAATTGCCACAGTCTTACCGTTCTTCACTAAGGGAATCTCGTTGACCTCGACCCAGATGGTACGTCCGTCCTTTCCGATCATCTCCAGCCTGTAGGGAGGTTCTCGTCTTCCCGATGAAATCGCTCTGATCGTTCGTTCAAGACCCACTGCATTCATGGGATTATCGGTCAGGTATTCAGTCCACACACGTTTTCCTGCGTGCAGACGACATCCCAGCAAAGCGCGTATTCTCTGACTGACAAACATCATCACATGATCCGGGGTATGGGAATAATACATCTGGTTCCCACTTTCGAGAACAAGCATGAGCTCATCGTCTTTCTTTTGAATTACCTTGAGATCGTGTTTAAGCCGGGTCACATCACGACCTGTTGCAACGATTGCCTTAACCGAATTGTCATTTTCGAGAATCGACTTTGCGGACCAGCTGATACATCGCATCCCTTTTGGAGTCTGAATCCACTGCTCAACAATACAGCTGTAAGGCTGGCGAAAAAGTTTGGTCATCTGCGTTGCAATTACATCGGAATATCGCTCAGCGGTAACAGGCATGAAAATACTGCCAACCAGATCCTCTTGGGTTTTTCCGAGGATTTCACAGTATGCAGAATTTACAAAAAGAAGGCGCCCCTCAGGACTGAACTTGACAATAAGATCCTGCTGAGATTCGACTAGATCCCGGTAAAAATTCTCCGTGTCTGACGTTATTACCGCCCCCCTTCATAGGTTGAAAAAGACGTTTCCCTAAAAAAGGGAACTCCATCCTTACTCAGGATCATCTGTTGCAGAACTATTAATGTTGCACGATTTGCACAAATTCCTGATCTGGTAAGGACTATGCTGTTACGGATATGCGTTTCTGATCCTGCGTAACTCTTCGCACCTTTTGCGATTGCAGGGACGGGTCCGGTATCTCCATGATGAAGGCATACCGCTCTTTTCCATATATCACATTACTGAGTGCTTTAAGGGATACGGTGTAACTTCCCGCATTGAAAATATCAATATTCAGGGCTTTACCGGATACTGATACCTGAGCGAGACCGCATGTAGTTCCGAGATAATAGTTCCAGTTATGGGCAAGCTCTTCCACCTGGACAAATACTCGTCCGGCAATAGCACCGGCAAGGCCGGCCAGACGGATCGCGTAGCGTGTTCCCTGGATATGTACCTCAGTTACTTCGTGCACGACACCGTCACTGTCAAGTGCCCTGCACCCGGTCCTTTGGATATATCCTGCTTTTTTCATCATAGACGAACACCATCTGTCGTATTAAAGCGTTGAGAGTATGGATATATAACCTGTTAAGTATGCGCGGGGTGAAAGTGATCACAAAGGTGTTGACAAACTAATAAACGCATTTAAAAAATGACCGGAATCAGATATTTTTATTATTTTTTCCTGTCAATGCATGCATTAAGCACATCTTCTACAAATGACAGGGTACCCGTGATGCCGGCGATAGCATGCGGGGCCAGCTTCACCATTCCTCTGAGGGGCGGGGTAAGGCCGACGAAAGCCCGGTTGGTATCCACTGACCGTTCAAATGATGACCCGATGACAAGATCCGGATTGTGGTGCCGGATAAGCGTCTTCACCTGGGAAAATCCCTGAACATGCTCTACCGGAAAAGGAGAGTTGCCGGGTTTGTTGCGTGAGCCTACAAACAGGATATCAGCATCAAGATAATACCTGAGGGTTCTCGCTGCAAATGTTGCATACGAAAAATTACCGAAAATTACTGCATGTGGGGGATCAAACCTGCGAAGATACTTGTCACATGCTCTCACGATCCTTTCATCCTCCCGTTCAATTTCCATCTCAACCGGCGTTGGATCCGCGTCAGGACAGACCGAAGCAACTCTCCTGAATGTTGTCCTGATTTCTTCAAATCCAAGCATCCCCCCCAAATTGGTACCAATACCACTGGAAAAATCGCCGTTTGTTCCCACAGTATACGCAGCAGATCGCTTTACCTTTTCGAGCCGATCAGAACAAAAAACAGTGCTGACACGTACTGATGCACTGCCCAGCAACCGCACAACTTCCTGTACATTACCGCCAGAAAATGGATCGAAAATACAGACCCCGTCAATATTTACCCCTTCTTTGTCAGGATCAACTGATGGTGCAAGAACACAAAGGGCTTTTTTATATCCGGTCTCCACATCTCCGGAAAAACCTGGTGCATCGACAAGGATCACATTATAGTCGTTGAGGATCGACCGGATATCCTCACCAAGTATTGCGGGAACACATGTCATGATTATAGCAATTTTTTTGCCATTATCAGCAAGACCGTCAAGTACTTCTAAAAGTCGCTGCTCTGATCCGAAAATCACGTCATTTTCATTAATAAATGTGCCATGAAGTGGCGCATGAAGGAGCGTGGCAGGATAATAGTAGCACCCGCTTGACCCATGGATAACTACGGTGATACCATCAAAACCGGCAAGACATGCAGCAGCTCCGGTCATCGCACATGGCCACAGGGGATTATCACAATCAGGCATGGATTGCACGCCTCCACTGATGGAGCATACGGCGAACCCCGGTCGAACCTACAGGTGATGCATCCTGAACGGGTACCCTGCATCCGTCCCGGTCAACCAAAATACCGATCCTGCCTGCGATTTCACTCGCAATCCTGAATGAATCAGAAGATTCCGGGATTGGATCGAATGTAACCGAAGTACCAAAAATATCCTTAAATTCGGTAAGAATATCATCCTGCAGATTTTTTTCCTCGCGTACAGCTCGCAGACATGGAACACCAAAACAATCTGCAACCGACTCAAGAAAGCCGATTGTTCCTCCCAGTCCAACCGGATATGATGAGATATATGGTGTATTGAATCGTTTTTGTAACCGTTCGCCAACAGTACACAACTCAGTGTCGCGAAGAATATTGAGTCGTGCCGCTCCAAGCCGGGTTATATCCTCGACGGAACAATCGCGCAGGAACCGCAGATTTACTGATATTCCCAACGCTGAAAGTAATCGGGTAACTTCTGCATAGTTCTCTTCTACTTCATTTTCGAGATTTTTTTCACCAATAATATTCACACACCAGCCTTTTTTACATGGTTCAGCCGTATCTGCGATCACACTGAGTGCATTATTCATGCCATTCTGAAAAGTTCCCCCGAGAAATCCTGCAGTTGGAATGGGTAATACGGGGACATCTCTGTTCCTGCGACAGACTGCCACAACATCGTCACCAATCGTTTCGACAATACAGGTCGATAGTACAAAAATAGCACTGACATGTCGCGTTGCAACCGAGTCAAGGGTCCTTTCGAGTGCCTCCTCGCCGCCAAAAATAATATCGCTCTCGGACAGTCCGGTCGAGATCAAATCCGGGATGATAACACGATCGTTATCCAGTCCGGTCGCATGCAGAAGTGAGAAGTTGTGATGGGTGCACCCCTTTGGTCCATGTACAACAGTCACTGAATTCCTGACCTGGGTAGTCACCGACAGGGCGCCGGTAAGAGTACACCCACCGAACCTAGATAAATTCAAGGGCAAGGGATTCGAGGTCATCGATTTCAAGGGGGTTCGGAACAGTAA
>CAYWHL010000087.1:0-1228 GCA_964457995.1 uncultured Methanoregula sp.
GATATGATGACAGCACAAAAATCCTGGAGATAGAATTTCACTCAGGACTTGTTTACCAGTATTTGGCAGTCCCTTCAAAAGTATACATGGATCTCATGCGTTCAAGCGAGGTTGGAAAATTCTTTTCCGACAAGGTCCGGACCCAGTTCCGGACAAAACAGGTTGTCACATAAATCGCATCCTCATGAATTCCCGAACGATGGCCCCGGCTCCTGATCGTGTCCCGTTCAATACCCGATGGAGACGCACAACCCCATACGCATCAGAAAACCGTTTTTATCGTTTATTAGAGTAATGATCGACTCAATGTACCCTGTCAGGTACTTGTTCTTCGATTATGATATACCCCGCCCCACCGCAGGTCGGGCAACGAACACTAAAAAAGGAAGGATTCCATGAACTTCCTGAATTTCGCCGCCTTTACATCCTGGATGTGGATATTGTACTTTTTGTCTTTTCTCCCTACGTTGTCCTTTTATTTTCGTTTTAATAAACGTTATATTATCACGTAAAAAATGGAAATTTCTCTGATTACTATTATTTTAAAAGGTACAAGTCTCGGAAATGTACCTCTTTTTGGATTTAACCGCCAGACGCCGACTCTTGATATTTTTATGATTTGGGAAGACCAGGGATCCGAAAAACTACGATAGAAATATGTAACGGTGCAAAAAAACACACCAGATACTATGATCCTCAAACATGCATCTGACGTCCTGGCTGTACCGATGATCAAACCAGATTTTTCCGGCATGCACACCCGGTTCCTTCTTACTGCTGACGATGGGTGCCCGCGGTATGCCATGCGGCTGATAGAAATCGCTCCCGGAGGTCACTGTTCATTCCACAACCACAAGGAGGAGCATGAGATGTATTTACTCGAAGGGGAAGGCATTATCAGGGCCGGTACAGTGGGCGAAGTTGGGGTCCGTTCGGGCGATGTAGTCCTGCTCATGCCGTGTGAACTCCACCAGATCCGGAATACCGGCACTGGCATGCTGAAGATGATCTGCACGGTCCCGCTGTTTCCTGGAAAGACCGGTAAAGAAACCACCCCGTGCATATAAGATTTCCGCTCTATAAGAAAGATGATATTCCTGACAAGGGGGATACTCTCCGTTTTTGGTGAAACCGGGAAGTGAGGATCAATTTTTACCAAATTTACCGTCAATTGTGTGGTATTTTTAAAAAAATACCTGTGGCGACCCGTATCGTATCAGCCCGGCCC
>CAYWHL010000087.1:1328-9744 GCA_964457995.1 uncultured Methanoregula sp.
GTGTGGTATTTTTAAAAAAATACCTGTGGCGACCCGTATCGTATCAGCCCGGCCCCCCACGCCGGCCGACGGCTGCACCGCCACACCGGATTCCTCTTCATCACTAAATAGTAATTATTCCGACATGGCATACTATCAATCCTCATTCACGGTTTTAAGAAAATTTCATAAAACCAACTATCATATGCACACTAACGATGTGTAATGGTAGATCTTGACGGAAATATTGTAAGGCTTTCAGAGCAGCAGGTTTCCCTGGCAGGAGCAATGCTCACCCGGGCGTTTTGTGACGACCCCAAAATAACACACATTTTTCCGGAAAGAACCGCAAGAAAAATGCTGTCACACCATCTCTTTGAATTTTATCTTCGCTATGGGATGAACTATGGCGACGTGTATACAACCTCCCCCTCAGTTGAAGGAGTCGCTGTCTGGCTGCCTTCCGTTTACTCTGGAGTTACTATCTGGAGAGCGTTTCGTTCCGGGGGAATTGGACTATACCTCCATTTAGGAAAGAAGATCGTCGACAGCCTTCTGTCCTTCTCCACCTTGATCGATATGTATCATAAAAAACATGCTCCCTTTCCCCATTACCGCCTTTTATATATTGGTGTTGATCCAAAAAACCAGGGACGCGGATGTGCAGGCCGGTTGATCAGGCCCATGCTGGACTGGCTCGACCTCCAGAAGATGCCATGTTATCTCACTACCCAGAATGAAAAAAACGTCAGTATGTACAAACACTATGGTTTCATGGTGGTCGAACAACGGACCCTGCCGCATTCAGGCATCTTTCACACGGTCATGCTGCGACACCCGAAACAGGCTGCCCCCGGCAGACGGTAAACGCAGGGGAAAACCAAAAACATGAGGAGCGTGGGTTTTTTCCCGGCAGGATGGGGAGATCCTCCCGTGCAAGAATTTATACCGTATCGCATACGCAATCTGGATCACGGATATCGGTGAAGGACAATGCTCTACAGGAAAATGAAAAAGGCCGAACCGGAACTCTCCATCCTCGGGTTCGGGTGCATGAGGCTCCCTATGAAGGAGAACGGGCAGATTGATGAGGAACAGGCAACCAGCATGATCCGGTATGCGATCGACCATGGTGTAAACTATGTCGATACCGCGTATCCTTATCATAATGGTGAGAGCGAACCGGTTGTCGGACGCGCACTTACCGGCGGATATCGCGAAAAGGTGCACCTCGCGACCAAGCTCCCGAGCTGGCTGATCAAGTCCCGGGAGGACATGGACAAGTATCTCGATGAGCAGCTCGTCCGGCTCAGGACCGACACCATTGATTTTTACCTCGTGCATGGGCTCAATCGGCCGTTCTGGGAGAACCTCTCGGCGCTCGGTGTCACGGACTTTCTTACCGATGCCCTCGCTGACGGTCGGATCCGTTATGCCGGGTTTTCATTCCATGACGATACAACGCTCTTTAAGGAGATTGTGAAAGGTTACGACTGGACGTTCGCCCAGATCCAGTACAATTTCATGGACGAGCACTATCAGGCCGGGACGGAGGGTTTGAAATATGCGGCGAAGAAAGGACTCGGTATCGTGGTCATGGAACCGATCCGGGGTGGCCTGCTTGCCAGGGATCTCGCTGGTATCTCAAAGATCTGGAAGAAAGCGAAGGTCCAGCACCCGCCCGCCGAATGGGCCCTCCGCTGGGTCTGGAACCATCCGGAAGTGACAGTTGTCCTCTCCGGTATGTCAACGCCAGAGCAGGTCCGTCAGAATGTCGCGGTTGCAAAAAGCGGCTTTTCGGACTCGCTGAGCAGGACAGAGTTCTCCCTGTTCGGAAAGGTCAGGAAAGAGTTGGAAAAGCGGATCACGATCCCGTGCACCGGATGCAAGTACTGCGTGCCCTGCCCGCACGGCGTGAGCATCCCGGAGTGCTTCGAGTTCTACAACCGTGGGCACATGTACGAAGACGAAGAACAGACCCGGCAGATCTATTCAATGTCCCTCGGCGGTTTCTTCGATGGCACCCCTCATTACGCTTCGCTCTGCCAGGAGTGCGGGGAATGCGAGGAGAAATGTCCCCAGAGCCTCCCGATCCGCGAACACCTGAAAGAAGTAGGGGAATATTTCGGGAAATAATATGAGGTGTTGGTGCGACCATCTGTTCATCAACCCAAAACCGCCCTTTCTCCCACCCCCCCCACTTCGGACAGGCCGGTCCGGTGCAGGGCACCAGGGCAGAATCAAAATTCACCGGGTCTTTCAACATCTCTTGTATCGAGTTTTTCTGACTGCACCACAGGGCCATGATCCGGTTCTTTGGTCGGGTCCTGATAATGCAGCGGTGGGGGTAGGGTGAAACTATGTTCTAAAGACTACTATATCTGGTCAATCACGGCTCTTGGCGCAAGAACGCTCGTGCACCACACGATCTCTTACGGTGACACACTGCACATTGCACCACTTACAACGGTGCTCTAAGTTCACTGCCTTCTTCTTTGAGAATCGCATTAATACTTCCTATAGTCGCTTCTATTTTCACTCCTCATATAGTACCTGTGTTGTAAAAATTTGTGCGGGTAATTGCAACGGGAGGAAAGTGGAAGATCCGAAAGAGAACGTATTCTGGGATATGAGTCACTCGGGAATACTAAAGAGCCAGATAATACTTTTCTATCCCTCCAAACCCGATTTGTTTATTTTCTTTGGTCTTCTTAATAAAATTCGCAAGTCGCTTTTCAAATTCTTCGGGACGTTTCCGCGCTGCATCAATATAAGCGATACGAATTCTTTTGTATGAAGGAGAAAATTTTTGATAATTTTTCCATGCTACCTTGTCGCTTTTTATTGCCGTTAAAATATCAGGAGGGAATGCAAACTTCTCTATCAAAGTTTTCTCGGCTGTATTCAGTATTGAGGGATGTATCATGTTCTTTTGCAGAAGCCATTTTAACCTCTCTTTGTTGGCTTGAGAGAATCTGCTTTTTGTATTTCAGCGTCGAGTGCGTCTCCTTACACGAATGATCGAATTCCAGGTCTTACCAAATCCCGGGATCTTAACGTTACAAATGCGTCCCTTCCGAACGAAACAATCATCTCCAGATTCCCGATAACCCCGACACCGATCAAAATCGGGATTATGTATGAAGGAACGCTTGCCGAGGCAAAAGGGGAGATGGCTGCCGGTCCGAGGACAATCGGAGTTTCCCTGTCTCCCGGGGCGTTCGTTGTCGTACTGATCGCAGCGGTTGCAGTTGTGGCGGGAATCGGATATCTTATGTGGCAAAAGCGTAAAGAAAAAGATGAAAATGGCGTTAAATAACTGCATCCGCAGTCATTGATGGTCAGCGGGTCTATTTTTTTAATTCACAACCCTATTGCATACCCTTTTCATTCATGGCCAGTAATCTGGCGGTAGCATCGCGGTCCCAGCCGGTATCTGGTGTGCAGGAAAAACTGAGATCTCTCTGGCATTCACCAGAGCTGTAGTGCTGGTCCTGCCGCTTTTTGTATTCCTGCCAAAGCTGGTCCGGCGGGGCATGAAGGCAGATCCACAGGCTGTTATCGATGCGTTCGGGAAGAACGAACAGATCAAAAAAGTGTTCTGGGCCCTGTTTGTTGCATTGGCCGGGCTGGTGATGGCCCGGGTTGTGGACCCGGTGACAGCTCAGCAGATAATCGGGGCGATTATGGGATTAGGAGTGTGAAGTCGGAGAGCCAATCTCTAATTTCAGGGCTGATTTTCGGATTAACCTTAATGCTTCGGAAGAATAATTCCTTTATATATAGGAACCAAAAATCTAAAATTATCAATCAGAATTTTTTTTTTTAAAAAATCGGAATTGGTTTTTCAAGGATGCGGGATTTGCGCAAGTTTCTGTTCTTTAAAGGATCCATGGGTTCTGCGTCATGAACGCGCGAAAACTGTGAAATTCTCGTAAACAGGTGCCTGAATCTGCCACAATGCCTCTAAATCTCACCATTATGAAAAACGCTCTTGAATTCATGATGTGACCTTGTTTACCGTGAATGTTATCATGTAGTTATACCCGAGATCGACAAGATTGGCTCTTAAAAAATCAAACGCAGAAATATGCCCTTCAAGTTCATCGGGAGATATTCGCATATGTAAAGGCGGTCCGAATGGCATTTCTTCTTTTTTGCATTCTATAATAACGAGCCGGCCTTCCGGCTTTAATATACGCCGGATTTCCGGAAAAATCACGTTTCCTGCTTTTTGGAGATCCACGCAATGAAGGACAGTCGATATAAAGCATACATCAATGCTTGTATCGTTGAACGGGAGGGGATCATGGATATCACCTGCAATACCCCGGATGTTGTTCAGGCCGTCGGCCTTTGCTCTCTCCATCAGGTTATCAAGAAGCTCTTTTCGCACGTCTGTGGCATATACGAGCCCCTCTTCACCTACCTCTTTAGCAGCATGAATCGAATAATCGCCGGTCCCGCAACCGATATCGAGAAATACCTCTCCGGGTTGAAGATTCAGTTCTTTAAAAATAATTACAGGATCGTGAATCCAGTAACTGCTCGGCCCGCGTCCATGAGGGGAACTCTTTCCGGCAGAATGGCACCTGCTCTTGCAGCCATTGAATTTATCCATTCTAAAAACTCCTGCCATCGGCTCTGATTTTCTTTTTTCCAGGATCCTTTTTCACAATCCCCCGCCCTTCGACTTCAAAATATTCTCCGCTGCACATGAAGCATGTACCCTTCCGGGTTCCCCGTTTCTGTATTTTTGAAGCCATTACCGGTTCTCCGCATTCAGGGCAGACAACAGTATCTGTTATCGGGGCATAGCCAGGAATATCCGGCACAACCTTCTCGGCTACAAACAATTTCTCAAACGGGATTTTTATTATGGCAAATGCAGCCTCGCGTCCCTTTTCCCTGAAGAGTTTCAGCTCGCCAGGAACCCCTTCACGCTTCATGATTACCCGGGCCATCAGCGGATAAAATTCAGGAACAGATTCATCGATGCATTTTCTGAACTCAGGCAGGACTCTCACACGAACTCCCTCTTCCTTTCCACGGATTGTAAATGTTACTGCATGTTTTCCAAAATCACGATAGATGAGGGAATTATTTCCGAGTGTACAGCCTGAAACAGCCTGTATTCCATCGGCAAAGCAGGAGTTCACTTCTACAATCGCAAGCAGATTCTCCATTACTCCGTCTGAATTTATCCCTTCGTCTCCAAGAAGACCGAGACCATACAACGAAGCCATTACACCCAAAGCACTTCCTGGACAGAAATGCCCGTGGATTTCAGCGGTCTTCAAAAGGCACGTTGCAGCATCGTTTTTCCTGATCGCATCGATAAACCGGGAGCGGGGGTTCTTCTTCAGCTGTTCAATTGCCGAATCGTCAAGGACACCGGAATTGAAGCCGGGCCCGGCCCGGTCATACGCATGATACACCATTAAAGACTCCACCTTTCAGTTTTTTTCCTCTTCAAATTCTTTCAGGATCTTCTTCATCCAGTCTGCGATGAAAATGCCGTCATGCGGTAACAGTTCCGGAACATACGGCTTGATGTCCAGTACGGGGCTGTTGTCGATTGCATCGAGCCCCGATACGAACAACCGGTTCCCGCGTCTTTCCAGCAGGCGTACGACGGTCATCAGAACCGGGTTTGGCCGTGCCGGGCTGCATGTGGCATAGATGCCCTTTACCGGATAATCCGAAAGACCGGCAGGATGGGTTTTTTTCAGTTTTCGCCCGGCGGCGGAAACTTCATGCCCCCAATAGAGGACAATGATATGAGAATACTCTTCGACCCCGTCAAGGAGATCAATAAACCCATCGGCAAGAATTATTTCTGATACGCGATTGGAGGTTTCGTTCATTTTTTCACATGCCGGGCCATACGCCTCGTTGAGTTTTAACCCGTCGTCGCCGGCAACAAGAAGAGGGACAGGGAGATCGTTTTTGATCACTCCAACAGGGTTTAAAATGATCTCTTTTGTAACTATCACTTCAGCGATTGTGTTGTCATTCATAGCATCAAATCTCCTCAATTCTATTCTTTGGATCCCTCGGAAATTCCGGCCTTGATCCGTTTTATTTCGGCGAATGCTGCCTTCAGGATCTCTGCAGCGCGTTCTTTTCTCTCTTCGTGAAGGGTTTCGACATAAAACCTGATGTCCATCAGGAGGTTAATCAGTGAAATATTCTCTTCTCCAAAGATCTCAAGATGCATTCTTTTGAAAAAGGCCACACGATCTTCAGATTCTCCCTTGTTGCCTTTGAGACCGGCGAGTGTCTCTTCTCCTGCGTCCGTCAGCTCATATACCCTTTTTGAGCGTTTTCCGATCTCTTTTAATTTTATCAGCCTTTCCTGTTCAAGGGATTTCAATACGGGGTATAATGTCCCTTTGTTCGGGATCCATGAACCCTGGGTTTTCCCGGCAATCTCCTTCAATAAAGTATACCCTGATTTTGGCTCGCGGCCAAGTGAATGGAGGATGATGATCGTAAGTAAACTTCTCTCTTTTCCACTTTCCGGAGCAAATTTCCATATATTTGTCATAGCGAATCCTCGTGGCGGATCGAATGCCATTCCCCATTGTCTGAAATTCAACAGTTGGAAATCAACCGTTTGATTACAGAATATTGTCAAATATTTGTAATAAATGTTATGTAATTTATAGCACTGCATATCGAAAACCTGACCCAGCGATTCAACGACATGGTTGCCGTGGACAATATATCCTTTGATAGTAAACACTGGGAAATTTTTTGCCTGCTTGGCCCCAATGGTGCTAGGAAGATACGACCCCTTCCATACTCTCTACCATGCTCAAACCCATATCAGGTTCAGCGAACGTCAATGGCATCGATATCGGGAGGGATCATGACGAGTTCCTGCCAGTCCCTGGTGAACCCGATCTGCTGGCCCGGCATTCCGGCAAGATTGTCGATCTTAGAATTTTTCTCCATCAACCCCGGTGGTAACCGCATCAAAAGACCCGGATCTCACAGAATACCTTCCTGTTAACGTCAACCAGAAGGTAATGCTCTATGCCGATTATTCGGCATCGCCATCAACGTGGGTGAATATCTATTCCCAGGTGATTGTCCAGAACACGTGGGACCAGCATTGGGATACCCGTGAGAATTTTTATGGCGACAGTTATAGCTGGTTCCATACCGGGGATTCGCATGGCTGGCAGATCGCAAAAGGCCTTTTTGGTGGAGCCGGGAGGGACTATCCGAACCTCACCAGCCCGGTCTGGCAAAAGGTGCTGAACCAGAGTGTCCGTAAGGAATAAAAACCGGTAACATTTTGATTATTCTCTTCATTTGTATCTCCTTGTAACTGGCAGGGCTGACATTTTGTCAATATCAGTTTTTTTTCCAAATCAACCTGCCCTTTGCTCTTATGAGGACAATACCGGAACCCTGGAACTATTCCTTTGTACCGGTCATGTAGAGGAATTGGCTAGAAATCGTATATACTATAAGATTTAAAAAATGAATTAATTCAAACGCTGGATATAAAATGAACCTTAATGCCGGAAAAGGAATTCCCGCTGGTGTGATTTTCTCTCTCATCATCACTGCATACACTGCTGTTGAAAGTCCCGCACGTGCCGGGAGTGTCCCGGTTCTGATCAGCAACCGGACAGGAACCTTCCAGTCCACGGCTGGAAAGAACCAGATCGACTGGCAGGAAGAAAACCGGTCATACCAGCTGACCGGGGTCCTCACACAAGAGGAACTGGTTCGCGTTGCCCGGTCAATAACGGCACCCGCATTGCTCAACTTTGCACCGGAGGAAATCAAAAATCCGGAAATGATTGCTGAAATCGCCCTGCGTGATACGTCCGCACGAAGGATGGTGGATTCCGGCGGCGAGATACTTGGCGTCAGGATGTCTGTCAAGAGAAGTACTAAAAACATTCAGGGCGGTGTTTTCCCTGCACTGTTGATTCGGTATAATGGACTTTTAGCGGATTTCATGGTGGATCCGGATGTGCAAAAACCGGTGGGAAGAACCATTCAGGTTCCCAACAACGCGATGATCCGGCATGTGGGTAACCAGACCGTTGTTGAATGTAACGGAAAGATACTCTTTACTTTTGATCCGATGGAGGAGAAATCATGAAAATTAACGTTTTGTTTCTGATGCTGACAGTATCGTTATGTGCGTTTGTTCTCACCGCAGGCTTTTCAGATTATATAGGATCTCCCGGTAATTCCGGGGATAATCTATCGAATTCTCCTTCGTTTTCCTCTAATAATGATCTCAACACCGTGCCCATCGAAACCGCCTACAACGAGTCACTCGCAGCATTCTGGTCATTTACCCTGGATGGCCCTTATAGTTCTGATCCGAACTGGACCTCTGCGGCACTCGATCCCGAACCAGTTATCCTCTATGATATTAACAGTAAGCCGCAGTATTACGAATTTT
>CAYWHL010000088.1:0-9666 GCA_964457995.1 uncultured Methanoregula sp.
TGGGACAGGAGTTTCTGGTATGTGTAAATACGCTCTGCACCTCCCTCCCCACGCCAGATGAGGGCGACCTTGTTGCGCCGATGATCGTTTACATGGCGGTCAAGACAGTTTGCGGTAATGTTCAGCTTTGCATTCGTGAACCACTTGGCATAGGGGTAATTCCATTCCCTGACAGCATCCCACGTCTTGATCCAGTCAAGCTCGAGTGCCATCCTGCTCCAGAATTCATCAGGGTCTGCGAGAAACTCGTCATACGTCTTCTGGTAATCCCCAATCCAGGAATTTCGCTTGTATTCCGGTCTAGGTGTATAATATTTCATCTCCTCAACAAGTTTGACATCAAAGTTTTCAGCCATGCGCTCACCAATTATACATCATTAATCATGTTAGATTTTTATTTAAAATTTGGTACAGGTCAATGACCCGAAAAAAGAATTTTTTTGGTATAAATAACTCTGCATAAAAAGCCCCTGGAATGGTGTACTTGGAATGACTATCCTTTTTCAAGCGGTAAAAACGATATCAGGTATAACAAAAATTATCTATCAATGTTTTTCAATATTAGAACAATGCTGAAAAAGTTCAAAGGGTGCCTGCTAGGTGCTGCAATCGGCGATGCGCTCGGTATGCCGAATGAAAGTACATCTCCCAACCTGAATAAGATGAAATATGGTTACAGGCGTCCTTATAAAGACCACCCAAACGAGGGATTAACGCCTGGGCAATATACTGATGATACCCAGTTGATGATTCTTGTTGCGACACTCATTGCTGATGGAAAATACAATGAGGAACGCTATTCTGCCGCATTGCTTGAGCTTTATTTGAGGAGAAAGCTCCGTTTTCCTGATGGATCAGTTTCTGCATTTTGCGAGCATGCGGTTAAAGAACATGTTCCGCGGAAAGGAGTAAAATCGACAACTTCCGGATGCCTTCCTGTTGCAATCCCTTTTGGCCTGACATTTCCTGATATGAATGAGGGATGTGAACGGGCCGTACGTGCCTGCAACGTAACTCATACTCACCCGGCAGCGCATGCCGCAGTATCAACTCTTGTAACACTCCTCTATCATACACTTCATGATACCCCCGATCCCCTTGAAAGAGCGCTGGAGAAAGCTCTGGTTGAGGATGAGGCTCTTGGTGGAAAAATCAGGACAGCACTTATTCTGGAAAATGAAGGAATGGACACCGAAACCGCATTACTTAAAATAGGAAATGATGTGTCCGTTTTCCAGACCCTCCCGATTGCAATTTTCTTAATCAACAGGTATTCTCACCCGTCTGATCTGCTTACGGTCGCCGCTAACGCAGGTGGAAATACCGATACTATCGGACTAATCTGTGGGGCATACCTTGGTGCAGCTAAAGGTATTGATGCACTTCCTCCAGATTTATTGGAAGGGCTCGAGGACAGGCAGCGGATTGAACTGCTTGGGAAAAGGTTACACACGTTATATCTGCATAAACTGGAGCAAAAGTAAGATAAATTGCCTGATTTCATTCTTTTGTTATTATCAGGACCAGCCGAAGTCAAAAAGGATTAAATTTTTACAATCGGATATTCTGTTATGAAAATTGCGATTCTCGGGGCGTCCGGTTATGCCGGTGGTGAGCTGATCCGCCTTCTCGTTCACCATTCCACTGCAAAGGTCACCTATGCCACTTCCCGCAAACTGGCGGGAACCCCTATTGATCAGGTTCATCCCCATCTCAAAGGATTTTGCGATCTTAAATTCGAAAATCCGGCCGCTGATGATATTGATGCAGATGTTGCATTTCTTGCAGTTCCCCACACAGCTGCAATGACATACGCTGGTAAACTATTATCGAAAGGAATTAAGGTAGTGGATCTGAGCGCCGATTACCGCTTGCCCAAGGAGATCTATGAGAAGGTGTACGGGGTTACCCATTCAGATTTTTTCCCGGCACCCTATGGTATCCCTGAGCTGCACCGGAATGAATGCGTTAACGCGAAATTTGTTGCAAACCCCGGGTGTTTCCCAACCGGGGCAACGCTTGCCGCGGCCCCACTCGCAAAATATGCTCATACTGTGATCTTTGACTCAAAAACCGGTGTAAGCGGTGCAGGAGACAATCCATCTGCAACTACCCACTATCCGAATGTCGGGGACAATATCGGACCCTACAAATGGACAACTCATCGTCATCTTGCTGAAATGAAACAGGAGCTTTTGTGGCTGGGATCAAATGCAAAATGCTATTTCACTCCACATCTCGTACCGGTTAATCGCGGTATTCTGACAACGGCCCACATCCTGCTTAATGAACCCATGGAGCAAAAAGATGTTGAGAAAGTATACCGCGATTTCTACAAAGGTGAATACTTTGTACGGTATCAGAAGCCCTCGCTGGCTGCAGTCCGCGGAAGCAATTTCTGTGATGTCATGGTCGAAAGTGAAGGATTGCGTGTCGTCGCAATCTCTGCCATAGACAACCTCGTAAAAGGGGCAAGCGGCCAGGCTATCCAGAATATGAACCTGATGTGCGGACTTAACGAACAGGACGGACTTGTCGGGGCAGGTCTGCTGCCGTAGGTGAAAAATGATGCTGGTAAAGGACGCAATGACAAAAGACCCGATTGTGTGCAGTGCAGAAACAACCCTTCGGGAGGCAGTAAGCTTAATGAGAAAACATCACATCGGCGGGCTTCCGGTTATGGAAGGCACAAAACTCGTCGGCATGCTTACAGAATCTGACCTAATCTCGCTTCTGGAATCTGAAAAAATCTCCGATGACCTCTGGTTGCCATCCCCGTTTGAGATTATCGAGATTCCCATCCGTGAATATATCAACTGGGAAAAGACAAAGCATGCACTTCGCAATATCGGGGATATGCAGGCAAAAAAGGTAATGACCCGCCGGGTAATCACGACAACAGAAAAAATGGATATAGAAGAAGCCGCCGCACTTATGCTTAAAGAGGGGATTGCACGTCTCCCGGTAATGCGGGAAAAAAAACTGGTTGGAATTCTGACCCGGGCAGATATTATTAACGCAATCGGTGCGTCCTATCCCAACAAAGAGGGAGCTGATACATAAAATGGCATTTCGCAGTATCTGTGGAGTGAATGGCGTCAGGGCGTACGGGATAAAGGAAGGAAAATTCGGACTGGCTCTCATCAGCGCAAGTGGAACAGCTGCCGGAGTATTTACTGAGAACCTTGTCAAGGCGGCTCCTATCGAACTGATGCGAAAACAGGTAAAAAAAGGGAGAATGGAAGCAGTAATCGCAAATAGCGGGTGTGCCAATGCTTACACCGGAAAAAGAGGATATACCGATGCTGTTTCGATGACAACATTTGCAGGCTCCGCGCTGGGTGTTGAACCGGATCTTGTCGGTGTTGCGAGTACGGGTGTAATCGGGCGATATCTCGATCTGCCGCTTATTCAACGCCAGTGCGGGCAAATCGCACCTATGGTTGATCGTTCAGAGGACGCAGAAACACTTGCTGCCCAGGCCATCATGACGACTGATACGTTTCCCAAACATGCTCTCGTGCAAAAAGAAACGTTCAGCGTGGGGGGAATTACCAAAGGAAGCGGCATGATCGCTCCGAACATGGGAACAATGCTTGCGTTTATCTATACCGATGCGGATATTGATGCAAAACTGCTGTCACAATCCCTAAAACTGGCAACGAAACGGACATTTAACCGCGTTGTTGTTGATGGGGATATGAGCACAAACGATATTGCGCTTTGCACAGCAACAGGAGAATCAGGAAAGGTAAATAAGACTGAGTTTTCCCGGGCTCTCGAAGAGTGTTGCCGTTCACTCGCCCAGCAGATTGCTGCAGATGGCGAAGGTGCAACAAAATTAATTGAGGTTACCGTGAAGGGAGCGCAAAAGGAGGAGGAGGCCGCAAAAGTTGCCCGCACCATTATTGCGTCTCCACTGGTAAAGACTGCGGTCTATGGGGAAGATCCAAACTGGGGCAGGGTAATTGCTGCCGCAGGCCGTGCGGGAATTGAGTTCGATCCATATGCAGTCTCACTCTGGATCAGTGACGGAAATACACGGTATCCTCTTGTTAAGTCCGGCGAGATTATCGCAGATCTTAAGAAAGCAAAAGAGGCAATGCACAGCAGGAAAGTCATCTTCATCCTTGACCTTGCGGAAGGAAAAGAAGAAGCAACAGCATGGGGCTGCGATCTGACCGGGCGCTATGTCGAGATTAACGGGAGGTATACCACATGATTAAACGCGCAGATGTCCTCTTGGAAGCACTTCCCTATATCCAGCAGTTCCATGGGAAGACGATTGTAATTAAGCTCGGGGGGCATACCATGGTCGATCCTCTTGTCCTTGAAAATGCAATCCAGGATGCAGTACTCCTGCATTATGTGGGGATTCGCGTAGTACTCGTGCATGGAGGCGGCCCGGAGATAAGCGAGAAGATGAAAGCGCTTGGTAAAGAATCCGTATTTGTTGGTGGACTGAGGGTTACCGATCGAGAAACTCTTGAGATCGCCCAGATGGTTCTTGTCGGGAAGATCAACAGCGGCATTGTCTCACTGATCGCAAAATGTGGTGCCCGTGGTGTGGGTCTTTCGGGCAGTGATGGCAATTTGATCATAGCCAAAAAGATGGATCTGCAGCGCGTGGATGTCGGCGGAGTAGAGAAAGAAGTCGACCTTGGGCATGTGGGAGAGATAGAATGGATTGATCCAGCAATTCTCAATACGCTCCTTGATAAAAACTATATCCCGGTGGTTGCCCCGATTGCCATAGACCGATCCGGAGGAAGTCTGAACATTAATGCAGACACAACGGCCGGAGAAATAGCGATAGCCCTCAGGGCATACAAACTCATCAATATGACCGATGTTGATGGTGTAATGGATGTCAAACGAACAATGGTATATCGAAAATTATCCATTGATGAAGCTAACGTGATGCAAAAGTCCGGAGTGATCGGAGAAGGGATGATCCCAAAAGTGGGCTCGGTAATAAGGGCGGTGGAAAATGGTGTCAGCTATGCGCATATTATTAATGGCAATATTAAACACAACCTCATTCTTGAACTCTTCACCCGTGACGGTGTTGGAACAATGATTTCCTTAAAATAATTGTTTTACCTGAATTGGAAGACAGGCATCTTATTAAGGCATAAAACCAGACTCCTTCAGAGACAAAAATATGGATAATACGCTGAAGATCGTTTCAGGTCTTTTTTTTACAGTAGTTCTGCTTGTCTGCGCGCTTTTTTTTGCATTACCCGGGGAACCAGCCTCAACTCCGTTGTCTTTGGCGGACACTTCAGTTCAGGATAATGTTACGGTTTATTTCTTTTATGGCGAAGAGTGTCCGCATTGTCATAATGTAATACCGTTCATTCAGAATCTTTCAATAAAATATCCTGATGTGGATTTCCAGATTCTTGAGACCTGGCATAATGAGACCAATAATGCCTTATCAAAATTGCTAAATCAGAAACTCGCCATCCAAAATCCCGGTGTCCCGGAAGTAATTGCGGTCGGGAATAATACCCCGCTGATCGGCGATCGTGATATTCCTGCATACCTCGAAGGTGTTATTCTCGAGCAATTAAAAAAAAAGCAGTAACTGATGAAACGGTATTAATTAAGACCCTCTCCCCCTCAAATGTTACATCGCTGAATACGACTATCAGCGCATTTTTTTTCTATGGCGATGGGTGCAGCCATTGCGAGAAGGTAAAACCCCTCCTCCTGGATCTTAGCGCGAAATACCCACAACTCGATATCCGGATGCTGGAAGTGTATCATAACCCGACAAATCAGGAAACCTTTGCCGTGATGAACCGTCAGTACGGTATCAGCAGCGCAGGAGTACCGAGCCTGTTTATCGGCACAACCGCCATGGTGGGTGATGCTGATATTACAAACCGTTTTGAAGCGGTAATTATTGCAGAGAAAGAACGGATTGCATCCTGCACTTCCACAACACCTGATACAGTCACGGCACCAGATCCGACCTGTGCCACGAGTACCCTTCAACTGACAATTCCAATGGTACTTGCCTCTGCACTTATTGATAGTATCAATCCCTGTGCCTTTTCAGTTCTGATCTTCCTGTTGATTACTATCGTTGCAATTGAGAACCGCAGACGCATCATGATGGTCGGAGGCGTATATATTACCGCTGTGTTTATTTTCTATCTGCTCTCCGGGGCAGGGCTTTTCTCCGTAGTTCATTTTTCGGGATTCTCTGCAGTTCTCTCTCTGCTGGGTGCCATAGTGGCGATTGTTCTTGGCCTTGTTAATGTCATTGATGTGCTAAGAAACAAAGACGAATTCATCCTTGGGATCCCTGCATCAAAAAAAGATCTGATCGAGCGGTACATCAGCACGGCATCCCTTCCTGCGGCATTTGTACTGGGAATTCTTGTAGGTATATTCGAGCTCCCCTGCACCGGGGGAGTCTATCTTGCTATCCTCGGGCTCATGAGCAGGAATTATTCGCTGATGGAGGGTCTCCCCTACCTGGTTCTTTACAATCTTGTCTTTGTCATGCCACTGG
The DNA here is from genome assembly GCA_964457995.1 of uncultured Methanoregula sp. GTDB lineage: Archaea > Halobacteriota > Methanomicrobia > Methanomicrobiales > Methanospirillaceae > Methanoregula. Next base: position 6,527 of record CAYWHL010000088.1, read on the forward strand.
TGCTGATCCTGGTCCTGGTTGCTTATGGAATCCCCCCCGAGCGAACGAACGAATGGAGAATCAGGCACCGCAGGACGCTTCGTTTAATTGTAGGACTGGCGATGATTACGATCGGAGTAATTATCCTGTCAGGATGGATGGGGTGAAAAACCAAAAAAACTGACAGAAACCTCCCTGTAATGAAAAGATCTTCAGGGAAGGTTCCCGTCTCCGAATAATCCCCGCTGGCGTTCCTCACTCATCGAGATAAGTATCTCAAAAATTTTCTGGACCGCAACGGGATCAATCTTGCTCTCTACTGCCTGGTTAAATACATCTTCAAGAACCGTAGTAGTCCTTTGCATATCACGGATGGGTAACCCATCATGGATCTTGAACTGCGCAATCTTTCCTGCAAGTTCCTGTCGGTGTGCGATGAGCCGTATAATATGAGCATCCACCTTATTGATCTCTTCCCGCATGGTCTCAATGGACATAGGAGGTACATGATCGAGAATTTTAATAAATATAATCTTTGGGCTCCTCAACACTAAAGCAGATAACACATAAACACCCTATCTGATCTGGTGTTTTCATGTTCGAACGGATAAGCCGGCGCGAAGAGGCAGATCTTTTCCTTGCATGGATGGCGATTTCGCTGTCATTTGCCATTATTAAAATCGCGCCGTATGGTATAATGGGGCCGATAAAATCTGTTGACCCCATGGTTGCCCTGATTTATTTTGGAATCTCCCTTCTTACTGTCGGGATCGGTTTCATACTTCATGAAATGGCGCACAAATTTACCGCGATACGCTATGGATACTGGGCAGAGTTCAGAAAAGACAATTCCATGCTCCTCATTGCAGTTGCCCTCGCGTCCCTTGTAGGGTTCGTCTTTGCGGCACCGGGAGCTACCGTCATTTACAGCACTAAAGCTGACGGAAGGGGCCTGACAAGGGAGCAGAATGGTATGATTTCTGCTGCAGGACCCGTTATCAACCTACTCCTGTGCATGCCTTTTGCTCTCCTGGTTTTTATCGGGAGCTCTGTCCTGAATTCTTCTGGCAACATTCTGGCCCAGATTGGTATTTTCGGTATCCAGATCAATGCCATGATTGCTGCGTTCAATATGCTCCCTATCAGCATTCTTGACGGAAGAAAAGTGATGTCGTGGAATATTCCAGTATTTGCCCTGCTTATCCTTGCATCCTTTGGGCTGCTTGTAGGATCGTTTTACTTTCTCTGATTAAACCTGATACTATTTTTTGTTGCAAGGGGACAGGAAAAAACTCTGTCAACCGGTTTTTAATTTCTCCAGTATTCCAACAATCTTCATTCCTTTATCAAAAGCATCTTTAAGCGCAGTCGGATGGTTTTTGATCCCGTCATACTGGTCCATATCATTTGCGATCATGTTATCATAGTACTCAAACCCTGTTGTGTTGAACAGTGCGGTAATCACGGGAAATGCCCCGTCAAAAACATTCTCCCACCCAAGGCCCGCAGTTGAAATAAAAATACCCTTGTGACGTTTGATGCAGTCATCAGAAAAGTACAGAGTTTTTAAAATAAACTTGCGGGCCCAGAGGTATTGCTGACGGTCAATAAATCCCTTAAGCTCAGCGGTGATTCCCATCGTATAGATAGGAGAGGCAATTGCAAGGCAGTCGGATGTCAGTATTTTTTCATACAGGATGATCGCGTCATCATTCACAATACACTCCCCGGTCTTATGGCATGCATTGCATCCGCGGCATGGAGAATACTGCAGCGTTTTGAGTACAACTTTTTCAATAGTTGCCCCGGATGCATGAGTTCCTTTAAGGAAACTATCCAGCAGGGTTTCTGTATTACCATGCCGGTGGGGACTTCCCGATATGCCAAGAACTTTTATTTCCATGAAACCTCACATAGCAAGACGCGTTTTTAATTTTGCAATAACAGCTTTTCCAAGCTTATCGGCATCTGTTTTTGCCGAAGGATGATATTCGATTGCACCTTTCTCATCCACGCCGTTGATCATGAGGTAGAAAATATCGGCATCTTTGATATCGATGACGTGGAAAAAGCACTTGACAGAAGGAACTGCAGCATCGAAGACATAGCTCCAGTTCTGGCCGGCAGTAGCCAGAAATACACCAAGTCTTTTTCCTTTGCGTTCCAGGGGAACTATCGGGAGTTTGAGCACATATTTCCGGGAACGGAAGACCTGCGCCCGGTCGATCAAGGCCTTTGGCTGTGAGGCAATACCCATGCAATATATCGGGGAGGACAGGATAATGCAATCAGCTTCGATTATTTTATCATGCCAGATGTCCATCCCATCCCGTTGTATACATTTATTCAGCTTTTCGCAGGCGTTGCACCCCCTGCAGGGGTTGATATCCGCTTCAGTAAGGGCAATTTTTTCAATGGTAACATCCTGCCCTTCACTCATTGATGCAAGCACCCAGTCCAGCAGCGTTTCGGAATTTCCATGCCTGCGGGGACTTCCGGCAAAGGCGAGGACCTTGATTGGCATAGAAGTTTTCTTGTGGTGGCAATGCTAAAAAAGGTTGGTTTTTGATCTATTCTTTTTAAAAACTAGGGTATAAATTATTAAATTTTCTTGAAGCAAAGATACCAGTCTTTGCATTCATACCCTTCTGTGGGCCTCTTCTCCATCTCGGCAGCTGTTTTGGGTGGTGGGACAACAACCTTATCACCCGGCTGCCAGTTGGCGGGTGTAGACACTTTGTACTTATCGGTTGTCTGGAGTGCTTTTACCAGGCGTATAATTTCAGGCATGAACCGTCCGTTCTGGAGCGGGTAGTAGATCATTGCCCTCATAATACCCTTATCGTCAATGAAGAAGACTGCACGGACCGCTGCGGTCGATGACTGCCCGGGATGAATCATCCCGTATTTGTTTGCCACCTTCATGTTCAGGTCGGCGATGATCGGGAACTGGATCTGGACCCCCATCTTCTCCTTCACGGCATGCACCCATGCGAGGTGGGCCGAGATGCTGTCGACAGACAGACCAATCAGCTGGACATTGAGCGACTTAAGTTCATCGTAAATATTCGAAAACGCCATAAACTCGGTTGTGCAGACCGGTGTGAAGTCGGCCGGGTGCGAGAACATCACCACCCATTTTCCCTTCAGATCTGAAAGCT
>CAYWHL010000089.1:0-4618 GCA_964457995.1 uncultured Methanoregula sp.
ATCAGCTCTACCTGCCCTCAAAAGAGGAACTGAAGAGGAAACTGATCGAATGGTCAGAAACTGTATCTGACACTACGAAGGCGAAATAACTCATGATGAAGTCCCGGCAGGCAGCGGGCAAGGAGATCGCGCAGATGGTTGAGCAGAACCTGATCAGGACCGACGGAAAAGGGCGTGCTACGCGGTACGTGATGGTGTGAGCGGGTTGTCGATTCGGTTGTCGTTTTGGTTGTCGATTCCGGGACAGGTGTTGCCACCCGGGAGCCGGATGACGATGGATGAAACCTGTTGATGCACTCGACAGATGGCTTTCTTGGTAACACGAACTCAAAAAAATGGTACACAACGGCATCTTATGTATCACCGGTGTTACACATAGGGTCCATGGGGAAATCACTTACAAAGCGAACCGCAGAACTCACCGAGTAACGAAACGGACAGCTTTACGCGATTTCAAGGATCTCTGCGATCGTAATATATTCGGGAAACAGGACAAGAGGGGGAAGGCAACGGAGTATGTCCTGGTGAAAAAGAATCCCGACAATCCCGACATTTCCCTGCAGTTGTCATATTCCCCCATTTTTTGAAATCTCCGTCGAAGAACTCCGTTGTTCTCCTACCTCATTTAAAAAAAATCGACACGTCGGAAAAAATGACCCTCATATTCGCATTCCGGCAAGGTTTCCGGGAGCCGGATGGGATAAAACATAGGGCAAAATTCACCTCGATTTAAGGGCCTTTGGCGGGCTTTTGGTGAGACGTAATTCTGCCGTATTTTGGCAATCTGGGCGATATAATGCCCCCGTTTCAATACGCACCGAAACGGACGGTTTTACGGGGGTTTCCGGATAGGGGTGCGGCAAACGGAGTCCAATTTGAGCGTATTTTTCTACACCTCTCAATGATACCTGGATCAGACGGTTCTCCGCCAGATAATGAGTAAACAGAACTAAAAGCAAAAGAGTGAATCAGGGATGAAATCTCACCTTTGGATCAATCGCTGTGATGGTCCGTATATCAGAATGGTATCCCTGCGACCCGAGCGAGCGCCGGTTACCAAACGCTTCAGCGCGAGGTCGAGCGCGAACGAGTTACCGAGTGTTCGGCATGAGTACGATTAACAGCGACGAACACGATGTGAAGCATGGTGCGAGGAGCGGGCCGGAGCAGCAAGCCGGCTAGGAGCGGAGTGACGCAGACGCGTGCGTACTACGTTTCAACAGGAAAACGGGAAAAGTGCAAGGGAGGTGATGCGAGCGAAGCGGAGCGGAGACGAGCATGCCCGACCGATCATCAGGGAAATCGCAAACATTTGAAAGTATAATTACATCAACCGATCAATAATGGTCATTACTCTGAAGGAATATTCCTCAACGGCCTGCTCATAATCCTGACAGCAGAGTGAAGGAACTGGCATGACCATAGATAACCGGATACAAAAGATTCCAGGTGCGGGGCAATGATTGATATTCAGAGGTTGGGAGAGATCATCTCTCTGTGCGAGACAGTTGATCGGGAATTTAAATCAGATCGCAATCGGGAGTTCACCGACAAAGAAATCTATGAAGAAGTTGTGGCAATGGCAAATGCTGAAGGTGGCGTTCTGCTCATTGGTTTGGAGGATGATGGGACAATTACCGGCGCACGCCCAAGGCATGGAACTTCAACCGATGCAAACCGCCTGAAGTCTGCGATATTCAATAACACCCGACCAAATATCAATACCCGTATCTCGGTGATTCCTCACGACCAGGGATCGGTTATCGCCATTGAAGTGGACTTCCTATCCTGATGTACGCGCAACCGCGAGTGGCAAGGTTCTGCACCGGATTATTGGTCCTGATGGGAAGCCTGCAACCGTTCCCATGTACCCACATGACCAGCGGTCCCGCCGCGTTGATCTCGGACTTCTTGATTTTTCTGCCCAGCCTATGGATTCTGCAAGCTTTGAAGATTTTGACCCTCTTGCATTCGAGCGGGTGCGCCAGGCGATTATTAAATTACGGGGCGATTCCAGTCTCCTTGATTTGTCGAATAAAGAGATGGCAAAAGCACTACGTCTTGTAGAGACCCGAAACGGGCAATTGGTTCCAAACATAGCTGGGCTTCTTCTTTTAGGCCGTGTCGATTCACTGAAAAAATATATTTCCACTCATGCGGTGCACTTTCAGGTTCTTGATGCCCGCGGCGATGTTAAAGTGAATGATGCATTCCATGAACCACTGCTGAAAATTATTGAAGAGATAGAGTCACAATTCCGTGCACGGAACGAGGAGCGTGAAAAGATTGTCGGTCTATTCCGGTATCCAATCCCTGACTATTCGCTGCAGGGATTCCGTGAGGCAGTTAACAATGCCCTTGTCCACCGTGATTACAGCCGCATGGAGAGTATATACATCCAGTGGCAACACGATCATATCCTTATCGCTAATCCCGGTGGATTTCCTGAAGGTATCACTGCTGATAACATTCTTGTTCACGAACCAAAACCCCGGAATCCCCGTCTTGCAGAAGCGTTCAAGCGAATCGGATTAACTGATCAAACGGGGCGTGGAGTTGATAAGATCTATATGGGACAGGCCAGATACGGACGGCCTCCTCCGGATTATTCCCGGAGTGATCGCACAGCCGTGAGGATTATTATTCCGGGTGGCGAGTCATCTCTGGATTTTGCCGCATTCATCTTTGAGCAGGAAAAAAATGGCAAGGTTTTCTCGCTCGATGACCTGCTCATCATGAATGAGCTGTACTTTGAGCGGCGGATCGATACCGCAAGTGCCGGAAAACTGATTCAGAAAGGAACATCCGAAGCACGCAGGGTACTTGAACACCTGCATGAGCTCGGGCTTGTTGAAGGACGCGGAGAACGATCCGGAAGAATCTATCATCTCTCTCCCTCCCTCTACAAACGGTTTCATATGGCTGCGGAATACGTTCGGGCGAAAGGGTTTGAACCCCTCCAGCAGGAACAAATGATCGTTGAGTACGTTAAAAAACACGGCACTATCAAACGGGCAGACGTAGCAGAGCTTTGTCGTATCAGTGTTATCCAGGCAAAACACCTGCTTCACCGTGTTACTGAAAAATATTCGCAGTTCCAGCAGAGAGGAACCAAACGTGGGACGCATTATGTATGGGTCGAGCAGCCCAAATGACCACGATGTCCATTCATTATGGACATGTCCATAACCATGTCCCCACATTATGGACATGTCCAATAAGTAACCATAACATAGGGTAACATGGAGTAATGGTATTAGACTTTGTCTAATACCATGAGCACATGAAGGGGAGAATGGCGTTCCCGCGAAAGCACCAACAAGCGATGCGAGAACGGGCTGGTCATTTTTCTTAACAGTTGAGAAATACCCACGAATCCTGCAGAAGGCGGCAGCGCCCATACCCGCTCTGCATGCTTCGCGATTGGTTCCCGAGTGAATGAAAGGAAAAGGTTTGGGAGCGTCAAGTATGCCCTGTAAAAATGAAGGACAAGAGGTTTTAATGGGAATTCAGGAGTTTATGCAGATCTGATAGCGCAGTCATGGTCTTGTAAACAACTCTGCCACTCTAGGAAGAGAGAAATTCAGAATTTCTCCGGGAAAACAATCGTGAACCGTGTTCCCCGATCACTATCCCTTTTCATCTCCCCTCCCAGCTGGTGGACAAGCACCCCTACAAGCTGCATGCCGAGACTTGCACCGCTGCGGGCTTCAAAATCCGGTGGGAGCCCGACACCATCATCCTGAACAACAAGGGAAAATGTATGGTCTTCCTGATGATGCAGTGTGAGGAAAATCTTCCCTTCAGAGCGGCCGGTAAAAGCGTATTTCAGTGAATTGGTCACCAGTTCATTGATGATGAGCCCATAGGGAATTGCTGTATCAAGGGTGATATTGACGTCATCTACAACTACGCTGACATCGACATGCGCAGAAATCGAATATGAATCCATCAGGTCGGCGATGAGGCTCTTTATATATTCCGCGGCATTGATTGCACCGAGGCTTTTTGACTGATATAGTTTCTCATGCACCAGCGCCATGGTCCTCACCCGCCGCTGGCATTCGATGAGTTTTTCGACAGTGACGGGATCTTCAATATAGTTCGACTGCAATTCAAGGAAACCGGATATTACCTGCATGTTATTCTTCACCCGGTGGTGTACTTCCTTGATGACCACTTCTTTCTCCCGCAAGGATGCCTCAAGCCGCTTTTCGTAACGCTTCCGTTCGGTGATATCAAGATGGATCCCGACCCATGAGGTGATCTTCCCGGCACTGTCCGTATGGGGGGCACCCCGGCTCAGCACGAAGTAGACTTTTCCTTTCGTATCCACGATCCGGTACTCGTAATCCCAGAACGAGCCGGTCTGGATGCACTGGCGCCAGTCTGCAATGGTCCGGTTATAATCCTCCCTTGGCAGCAGGTGCATCCAGCCACGGTCCCTGCAGTTCTGTTGGGTAATACCCAGAACGGACAGGAAGGATTTGGATAAGTGGGTGAAATTTCCTAACGCATCGCACGCCCAGACACCAAAGGAGATCAGGTCACCAATCATCCGGTATCGCGTCTCGCTGTCGATGAGTGCAGCCTGAGCACGTCTTCGCTCGGTGATATC
>CAYWHL010000089.1:4628-9571 GCA_964457995.1 uncultured Methanoregula sp.
GTGCAGAGTATCGCCAGTCTGCCGCTGTATTCAATGTTCTTGCAGCTGATCTCAACAGGGAATGGGGTGCCGTCCCTGGTCATGAGGAGGGATTCAAAAAGACACTGGCCCTTTTCCTGGAGCTCGTTGTTCTGATCAGCTGATAATCCATGGACAGGTACAATGCCCAAATCCTGCATACGGAGTTTCTGGAGATCCTCCAGCGTGTACCCTAATAACTGTAATGCGATTTCGTTGGCATTCAGGATTGTCCCGGCAGGGTCGATGATAAGGATGGCATCAGTTGCATGGTCAAAGAGCATGTGATGCCGCAACTCGGACTCGATGAGGTTTTCCTCGATCTCTTTTTTATCGGTGATGTCGATCGCAGAACAGACAACACGCGACGAACCCGCCATCGATGCGTTCAGGAGCGCCCAGATCTGCCCCCCATCTTTTTTCTTTAATGCAAGTTCAATAGTGTCGAGCTTTTTCTTAGCAGATAGTTTTCTTAAAATATCCTGCAGCTCCATTTCATCCGACCATAATGAAGAAATGTCCCGACCCTCCATTTCTGCAGGATGGTACCCGAGCATTGAAGCTGTCTGGAAGTTGGACTGGACCAGCTTATGGGTGTTCACATCGAAGGTAAAGATAGCCGCGAGAGAATTATCAAACATCTCCCGGAATTTCTTCTCCTGCTGACTTGATTCGGCAAGGGAAGATATGACAACCCCGATTGTGACAAAGATATAAAACCACGCAACACTGGATGCAAAGGATTTGATCTCAAATGGCATATATAAATAGACAAGGCCGATGTAAATCCAGCCAAGGAGGATCGTAAAATAAATGGCAAACCGCGGATGGGTCCGGGCAAGGAGGATAATGGGGAGAATAAACAGGTGGGGGAAGATTTCCAGGGTTCCGCTGTTGAGGGAAAAAACGGTCGCAAGGATGACCTCAAGGATTAAAATTGCGATGATACACAGCCAGAAAAGTTTTCCCCAGGAGAATTTTTTCATGACACCACGTTCACCCGAGGCTGATGGTGTTTCCAGAATTTTATCCGGTTTAAAAGCCAGCACAGCCTGGTTCTTTCAGCTGATATTTGCTGCTGAGATCTTATAAAAGATACCCTGTAATGGAGGGGTAGAGAAAATCTCCCCATCACCTCCGGTAAGAAGAAAGCTCTGTTTTTTTGGTGTACAAGCGTAATGCTTGTCGGATTATGCCAAGCTCCAGTGCATGACAGCCCGGAAGAACGCTTCCCTCCCCCCACAGGGTTGCTGATGAAAGCACATTATTAATACGCCGGATAACCTACCTAGAGATTATTATGCATCAGGATTATGGTGCGGTGTGATACAGATGCAGGAAAAATCGGTTCTTATCGTTGAAGATGAAGGTGTTGTGGCACTATCCATCCAAGCAGTGCTGAAAAAGATGGGTTACAAGGTTGTCGGGATTGCGGTCACGGGCAACGAGGCGATCGCTCTTGCCATGGAACATAAACCGGACGTCATTCTGATGGACATCCATATCAAAGGGGATATTGACGGTATCCAGACAACAGAAAAGCTGAACAAGATCACCGATATCCCCGTGATATTCCTGACCGCTTATGCGGATGACGAAACGGTCAGCCGGGCTATCAAGACCCGCTCCCACAGTTACCTGGTCAAACCCTACAACCCCCGCGAACTCTATTCCAACATCGAGTTTGCCATTTATAAGCACCGCATGAAAACCAGGCTTGGTTCGAACCGGGAGAAGCTGGAACTGTTCCTGATAAAATCTGCGCACGCCGGGCTTATCATCGATATGCAGAACAGCATCGTGTTCGCCAATTCTGCAGCAGAGATTTTATTGGGCTGGACTCAAGAAGAAATGCAGGGGAAAAATTTTTTTATGCTTGTCAGCCCCACCCCTTCAACCGCAAATGGCCCGGTCGAGGATATCATTACTGCCATCCTGGACACCGAGACTATCCATTATCTTCCCCCACTTGCAAAAGTTTCTACCAGGAGCGACAAGATGAAAACGGTGAGCCTGAAGACGGGGATTATCCGCGAAGAATCCGGGGATAGCCGGTATATGCTGATCCTGCTGCAATAAAATTTTCCCGGGTTTTCCTGACCAAATAATATGGAGGAGATCAATTCTGATTTCTTCTTTTCATTTCCTGTCAGGAACATTGACCGTTTTTAGTCCCGGTTGCTCACGCAATTTCATGCCCGACAAACTGGTACTCCCGGACCTGCCCGTTGCTGTCAAAAAATGCCCGGGTGTTCCAGTGCAGGCTTCGCACGGTTCCATCCGGAAGAATCACCCGGTATATGATGGAGGCCGCCGGGTCTTCAGGAGACAAGGCTTCGAGATGCGGGTGAACCCGCTTTGCATCGTCAGGATGAACCGGCGGTGTAAAAAGATACCCGATGGTGTCTTTTTCTTTCCGGTTGAAAAAGCGGAGGAACGCAGTATTTGCAAACAAGCAGGTACTGTCCGGGCTGCTGCGGTACACGAGTTCCGTCTGGTCCTCGACAATTGTCTCAAAGCGCTGCTCGCTTTCCCGCAAAGCTTCATCTGCATGAATGCGATCGGTGATGTCAATTATCACACCGATGAACCCGGCAATACATCCGTCAGTATCGTTGAACGTGGCTTTCTTGAATATGACATCCCGCGGATTATGATCTGCATGGGGGAACTTTGCCTGGTATACCTGGATCCCTCTCCGGCTCATCAGCTGGGAATCTTTCTCGTCGGACAGAACCGCCATATCGGAGGAGAAGAGGGCCGCATCGGTCTTCCCGACCATTTCACTTTTTGGGATGCCGGTATAGTCTTCGAAGGCATTGTTGCAGCCAAGGTACTCCCCCTTCGAATTCTTGTAATACACAGGTGCGGGTATGGTATCGATAAGCTGCTGGTGGAACTGGATCTGCTGCCGGAGGGAGGCGGTGCGGGTTGCTACCCGGGCTTCAAGCTCATCGTTCAGTTTCCGTAAGCGGTCTTCACTCTCTTTGAGTTTTTTATCCATAGCATACTTGTAACGGGCCATCTCGATGACGGATTGCAGTTCCCGTTCATCGTAGGGTTTGAGGACATACCCGTACGGCTCGGTAAGTTTTGCCCGGTCAAGGAGCGCCTTATTGGAATAGGCGGTGAGGTAGATAACCGGGATATCGTAGAGTACGTGGATTTTTTCCGCGGTCTCGACCCCGTCCATCTTGCCGGCAAGATGGATATCCATGAGCACGAGATCGGGGCCGAGTTCTTTGACCTTTTCAAGAGCGATCTCCCCGGACTTTGCGGTTCCCGCAACCGTGTACCCAAGACTAATCAGGGTCACTCTGATATCGTCAGCAACGATTGCTTCATCTTCCACGATAAATATCACCGGTTTTTCCATCATGCATCCCTTGTGTAATCGTTCTTCTGGTGGTCCTGATAGCAGTTCCGGTTTTTTTATAGTTCTCCCAGACGGGTCTGTCATCCACCTTCATACCGTTCCAAAAGACGGTCCGAAAAACCCAGTTTTTTATGCAGCCATTGCAGTCGTTCCTCCAGTTTTTTTAAAGGAATCCGGTCTGCCAACTGGCGGTCCTTGAGCCGTTTTTTGAGGTTGTGTGCGACCCTGACGAGCCGCAGGAGACGGGTATATTCGGTCAGAAATTCCGGATCCTGCTCCTCGTTCTTAATCCGGTCAATTTCCCGGCCCAGTTCCCGGTCATTCTCAATGATGCGAAGGAAGGATTCAGCAATCATTTTAAATCAACGGGCTTTACGATAAAATCCTCAATGAGGCCGCCGTACTGTACAATGTCTTCAGGAGTCGGCTGTTTTCCCGTGATGATGATCACCGGAATCTGACTGGAGGGAGGGTAGTGCCGGATCGCAAGGAGTGTCTCCCATCCGTCCATAGGTTCCATCATCAAATCCAACAGGATGAGGTCGGGTTTTTGCGTCTTTAACAGCTCAAGACACTCCATTCCCCCCGTCACCGCGTGGGACTTGTATCCCCCCATCTCCAGATACACGGTGAAAATTTCCCGTATCGCGGGTTCATCATCCACTATCAGGACGGTATCCATCAGCTGCATCCCCCGTCCTTCTCTCCGGACATTGGATCCGGAACGTCATCAGGATTATACTGGTAGTGCCGGAGAAGGAACCGTCTGACCTTTACAGACTCCACCCAGCCGCGATCCAGACGGTCAACAAGGCTGTCAATCAGCCTGATCTGGTCCAGAATACGCTCCCGGTATTGGAAGCAGTCGAGGTTCACATATCCCATGATTGCCTGGAGCGGGTTTCTGATCTGATCGTTTAAGATCTGGAACTGCTCCATGTTCTGCTCGATCTGGGTTATTCCCTCTTTTTTCAGCTGCTCCTCGAATCTCTTATGTTCGGTGATGTCATGGTACTGGACAAAAAACCTATGTTTCTGTCCCTCCGACCCGGGGATGAGAATAAAGGAAATCTCAAACCACGTATCCCGGTTCTTCTCCTCGAAACGGACAGGCCGGCCGGAATGGAGGAGCTCTCGTATCTGGGATTCTATGGAGGCGAACATCCCGTTCCGGACAAGCTGGATGGCTGAATCCCCCTCTGCCCGAATATAATTATACCCGAACTGATGCGCCATGGCATCATTCAGGGCAATGATCTGCCGATTGTGATCCAGAAGCATGACCGCGTCGGGGATGGCGTTTGCAAGGATCCGGATCGTGCGTTCGTTTTCTTTTGTCTGCTCCTCCAGTTCGTGGTTGTAGAGAGCGATCTCGATGGCGGTCTGGATCTGCCGCTCATTGAACGGTTTTAAGATGTAGCCTGACGGGGTGGTCTTTTTCGCCCGGTCAATGAACGCCTGGTCGGCAAATGCCGTTACATAGATGATCGGGATGTCCCACTGCGAGCGGATCTCTCCTCCTGCGGTGATCCCGTCCATCGCGCCCGAC
>CAYWHL010000090.1:0-9570 GCA_964457995.1 uncultured Methanoregula sp.
CTTTTGGGCCCGTAGCATAGCCCGGTGGTGCGCCCGGCTGATAACCGGGAGGTCATGTGTTCGAATCACATCGGGCCCATCCACGATATTCCGGCAGGGTATTTATCTCGTGGTTCAGCTTTTTTAATGATACCCCGTTCATGTTCCCTGCGCCCGAAGTATCACTGTCGTAAAAACGATAGCGGGGCACTGCCAGGAAAGGGGATGTTGTCAATCATCCCAAAAATCACCAGTTTTTTTCTGATATTCCGATATCCGTTATCAAAGAGAGATATAAAAGAAATAAAAAATGAATCTTCTCTGGTCAGAGTTTGGGGGTGAAGATATACCCGATCACCTTTTCGAGTGCTTCGACAAGTGCTTCTTCACCTTTCAGGTAATCATGCATCGCACGGTAAAGCATGAACATAATATCATATCCGTAATGCTCGATTGCGGTCTTCGCATCGATAGGATTCAGATACGAGTCAGTAAGGAATCCATCGAAGCTATACATAAGTTCGTAAAATTTGCCTTCTTCAGACATCACGCAGAACTGGTCGGTGACCGGCATCTGGGGGTTGTCCGGCCGGGATGCAGCCGGCTCTACGGCCTTCCCCAAAATGATCATTTTGCCTGGGAAATAAGCGGGATCGTAGATTTCTCCTTTGGTATCCTGCTTACCCTTCCTGAGCATATTCAGGCCGACAACTTTAACAACCGGAACTGCAGATTTAGCCATCCGCGCCAGGAGTTCTGTGTCATTGTCCCTGATCTCCTGGGAGAGAGAATCAGCTTTCTCCTGCAGCTCTTTTATCTTCTGCTCAAGTTTTTCAAATCCAGCTTCAATTTCATCCATTGTCTTCACCATAACACAGCGGTTATTGCTCGATAAGAATGTTCATTCTGCGGGTATAAAGCCGCTCTTTTCTTTTTTGGCTGGAGCCGCATCCGGATCGATTCCAGGAATGGCAGTGACGATGAGAATGGAAATGAAGGGAAAACAGTAGAGGGAAGCGGTATGATTTCTTAAAAAACTAATTCTCCCTGCTCCTCGCAGCTCCATTATGGACATAAGGGTGTTTTTCAAATTACACGACCCGTTGCGCCAGAAAAAAATACTTCCGGTCTTTTTTAAGGATTGCCTGACCGGAATATCCGACAGGGAGATCCTCGTTGATCACAATACCCAGATAACCAGGAGAACGGGCCATTACAGATCCCTTTTTTATTGTTTCTGTTACGACAAAAGGTACCTGTTGTTCAAGATATCCTTTGTTAACAGCAGCATAGATCTTTTCTGCACGGGTGTTCATACTTCGTGAACGGTTCTTCTTAACCCAGTCCGGGAAGTCTTTCTCTGATGAAAGGGGGGTAAAGGGGCGCTGTGAATAGCGGGTAATGTTTACTTTGTTGGGACGCACCCGCTCGATCAGCTCAAGCGATTCTGAAAAGTCTTCTTCTGTTTCACCAGGAAAACCTACAATCATATCGGTGGCAAGAGTAATTTTGGGGTACCGGTTTTTAAATGCCGTCACAATTTCTTCATAATCTGCAACCGTGTAGGCCCTTCCCATACGGTCAAGAATCCGGTCTGATCCCGACTGAACAGGAAGATGGAGAAATTTGAAAATATGGTCACTGGCAAAAGCGTCGACCAGATCATCAAGTATTTCCCGTACCGTTGCAGGGTTCATCATTCCAACCCGGATCATAAAACGTCCTGGCAGATGATCCATGGCATGCAGGAGAACGGGAAGTGATGTTCCGATATCTCGTCCCCAGCTGCTTACATCCTGTGCGGTGATCTGGATTTCCGGCGTCCCGGCAGCTGCATGCACTGCAATTTCTGCAAGAATCTCGCCCGCAGAGAAACTCTTCAGGGGTCCGCGGGCGACACGGGTCAGACAGTACGTGCACCTGCCTGCACAACCCTGTGCCACCTGCACAATCGCTACGCTTCCACCGGGAGCAGTTCTTATACGCCGGGATGCCTCGCGGACAGCATCCAATGAGATAATGGTGGGTGTACATACCGCATAAATTGCTTCGCGCTGCACTACTGCCATACATCCCATCACAAAGAGATTACAATCCCTGAAATGCGAAAGCCTCCTGAGCATCCGCCGCTCTGTTGACCCGACAACAGTACAGGTATTGATGATCACCGCATCTGCATCTTCTGCTGAATTGACGATAGTGCATCCTTTATGTTTCAGGATCCCGATAAGTTTTGCCGTGTCACCGAAGTTATAGCGGCACCCATAAGTCTCAATATATACACCCATGTGACGAAATTTTTCCAGTATATCACTATCCGTGATATTCCCGTACCCGGATTTTGGTGTTTCTGGCACGTTTCAGCCCATTAAGATCCCATTGGTCGCAATTTAATAAATAGTCTTAAACCGGAAAACCGGTAAAACCAGCATGACAAAAAAATGTGCAATGCAATCTGATCCCGGCCATCTGGCACCAGATACTTGTCCCCCACGCTTCATGTCGTGAGCACAAAACTTAACCAATGGCACCCATAATCTGTTAATCATGATGAGAATCGGCCTGCTTGGCTGTGGAAATATCGGGCATATCATCGCACAGCACGGGGGCGGTTTTACCATAACAGCGGTGTACGACCGGGTATTTGACCGGGCAAAGGAAATCGCGGAGATTTCCGGTGCACACCCATATGCAGATTTTGAGTCCTTTATTAACGCGGATATCGATATCGTGGTAGAAGCGGCATCTGTCGGTGCTGTAAAAAGCTATGCAGCGCGGGTGCTGTCCCACAAAAAAGACCTGGTGATCATGAGCGTGGGTGCGCTTTCCGATACTGTATTCCAGGACGAGATCCGGGAACTGGCCAAAAAGGCGGGGCAAAAAATTCATATCCCGAGCGGGGCGATTTTTGGCCTTGATAATCTCAAGATAGGAAGGATTTCAGAGATCACACGGTTGCTTTTGAGAACCACAAAAAGTCCCGCCTCACTGGGTATTATTGCTGAACATAAAAGGCTCATATTTTCCGGGAAAGCCAACGAATGTATCAAGGCATTTCCAAAAAATGTCAACGTGTCTGTTGCCATGAGTCTGGCGGCCGGGCATGACACCGATGTAGAGCTCTGGGTTGACCCGTCAGTCGACCGTAATGTTCATGAACTGTTCATTGAGGGAAGCTTTGGAGAAACCTACATCAAAGTGACAAATATTCCCAGTCCCGGTCATTCGGCCACAAGCTACCTTGCTGCCCTCTCCATCCTCTCGCTCCTGAACAATCTCAATGATCCGATCATCGTGGGAACATAACTGTGATTTGTGGTGAAAGTCTGTATGGTAGTTCTCGATTATCTGCTGCGATTCATTGAGGAAGATGCACCGGCAGGCGACGTGACATCTGATGCAGTCATCCCTGATATAACCTGTGATGCGGTAATAAGGGCAGAGCAGGAGGGTATCATCGCAGGTCTCAACGAAGCTGGTGAACTCTTTTCCCATTTTGGTGTTTCCGTGAAGTACTGTATAAAAGACGGTGATACGGTCTTCAGGAATGACACACTCCTCGAACTCAGCGGGGATGCAAAAAAGATACTGCTTGTGGAACGGACTGCCCTCAATATCATCGGAAGAATGAGTGGTATTGCAACACAGACAAAAAAAATGGCAGATATCGTATCTGCGGTCAATCCATCCTGCCGCATAGCGGCAACACGAAAAACCTGCCCCGGATTCCAGGTACTGGATAAGAAGGCGGTAATGATTGGTGGCGGCGATCCTCACCGGATGAACTTAAGCGACGGAATACTCATAAAAGACAACCATCTGGCACTGGTTCCTCTCGGTATCGCTATCCAGGCAGCAAAAAAGGGCACTGCCTATAAAAAAATTGAAGTAGAGGTAGAAACTCCCAAAAATGCCCTGTTCGCAGTAAAAGCGGGTGCGGATATCATTATGCTTGACAATATGAGTCCGGGCCAGATTGCCAGGACCATCGGGGTACTGAAAAGCGAAGGTCTGCGGGACCATGTTATTATTGAACTTTCAGGTGGCATTGATGAAAATTCCCTCACACGGTATGCTGCGCTCGATGTCGATCTGATCAGCCTGGGTCTGCTGACCCATACAGTAAGAAATTTGTCAGTAAACCTTGAAATTATTCCACACAATATTGCGTAAACTTTTCCTCCCCGATTTTCTCTGTTCTACATATTTTCACCGGAATTATGTTTTCAAATCCGGAAATCTTTTTTTTAACGGGGCAGTCTCCCACTATTGAAAACCTTAATAGTCCTGTATCACGTATGGGTGGCTAGTGAGGAACAGTAATGGGTAGTCCTGAATCGCAGGCAGAGGGGCCTGAAACTTCCCCTGAACCGACCCCCGCAGAGCTTGCGGTCAAACAAGAGCGTAAAAAACTTCGTATCAAAGGATATATCACACTGCTCAAAGATCGCAATCTCAATAACCGCTGGCGGGCGGCAGAAGCCTTGGGAAATGAGGGCGATGAAACGGCGGTTGAACCACTTCTGGAGGCACTCAAGGATCCGTATGTTGATGTCCAGTGGCTCGCGGCAAAATCTTTGGGAAAACTGGGGGATCTTCGTGCAGTTGAGCCTCTGATAGCAGCATTGAAATCTGATGATAAATGGCTCCGTACAGGAGCGGCATGGGGACTGGGAAAACTCCGAACTTCGCGTGCTGTCGACCCGCTTCTCCTGCTTCTGAAGGATAAAAAGAAAAATGTCCGGAAAACTGCTGCATGGGCTCTTGGCACAATTGCAGATGAACGGGCCGTTGCAGGTCTGACAGAATCGCTCCAGGATGAGGATAGCGATGTGCGGGAAGCCGCAAAAAAAGCCCTTGACTTAATAAAAAATGAAAAGGTTAAAAAATCTGTTGAGGTTCCTGCCGGCGTATAAGAAAACGAGTGTTTTTTATTACTTTTTTAGTTTTGGATACAACAGGTATCCGAAGTCAGAACCTGGTGTTACCATCCGGTAGTTCAGTAAGTGGCAGAAGAATTAAACCGGGTATTCAGAGGAATCACAGAGACATCTTGTGCAGAACTCACGACAATTTCTTTTTTCCCGCGATATGTCTGGACAACACCATAAACGGCTATCGCATCCCCCCTCTCAAGCGTTAATTGCCCTGCAACCTGGGCCGGCATAAAAATGGTGACAGAATCTGTATACACATTCAAGTGCCCGCCGTTTCTGGTAACTACCAGCTGGTCGATTGTTCCACCTGCACGAACGAGTTCACCATCTGCTGAATTATTGGAAAACATTGTGGCAAAGGGGTGTTTTCCGATGGATCCGAGAATCAGGTGTGCAGTAATCACTGCAATCACGACACCCAGCAAAAGAACCATTGCTACACGTTCCTGGCGTTCGAGCATACCAGAGGTATGAGATCGGTTGTTTAAATGACCGACAGGTTCATATGTTAACAGTGTTAACATTATATACATGTATACTACATTACCGCCATCGTCAAAAACGGTACTTGAGATACTGAATTCCAATGGTGCGATGACCCATAAAGACCTCGTACAAAAGTCCCGCCTTGCACCACGTACAGTGCGGTATGCATTGAAAAAACTCAAAGAAAAGCAGCTCATCATCGAGAAATTCAATTTCCGGGATGCGCGTCAGATTATATACCAGAACCGGACTGAATTAACACATAAGCCCCGGCCTGTGTGTGTATGACAAAACATACCTGCACCCTGATGCATTGTGATACCATGGTCCGGAACCTTCTGCCCCCCATGAGAGCCGAAATGGTCTTCCGGCTGGTACAGCGCCAGGGGCTTAGCCAGAGTGATGCAGCAAAACGTCTCGGCATCACGAGAGCGGCCGTATCCCAGTATATGAGCAGAAAGAGAGGTGCAGGTGAGGTCCAGATCTCAAATGAGCTTGACAGCATTATCGACCGTTGGGTACTTGCGGTAGAAACAGGTGAAAGCGATATCAATTTATGTGACATTTGCCAGTGTGCGCTAAAAAAGTTCTGAACTTTTAATACTTTTTAAGTAAACCTGTTTTTCCTATTCATCAGCCATATCGGGCTATACCCTTTGCCGTTGATAATATATGAAGAGGAGAATGACCAGCACGACTACAGCCGTGGCTGTTTTCAGGTAACCGGTCGCAACTTCGGGCGAATTTATTGTGGGAGTCCAGTCATCTTCAAATACCTCAAGGAAGTAACGGGCAACCCCGGGATGGTCAATAATCACCCCGGCTTCCCGGTTAAAGTTAGGTGATACGCTGTTCCAGTTGATGCTGCTCACAAGCACATACTGGTCATCCACGATCACACCTTTATTATGGATTTTATCGACATCGATCATAGGGAGATCTGCACACCTGGCTTCAAGGGGAAGGTTTTCAGACATGCTGATACGGTTGATCATGTCAGCCATCTCATCATTATCCTTCTCATCTTCAATATTGAACCAGTACGAGTCCAGCAGTACCCTGACATGAACACCGCGTCGCGACGCATTGATGGCCGCTGCCAGAAACGGGTTGAGGCAGGAGGGGGTTTCATTGGTGATATATGCCTGCTCAATCTCAATGCTCCTTTCTGCGGAGTTTATCAGTGAGGTAATCTGGTTACTGGTATCCGGTGCGATAACCGGGCGGACCGTCGCACCTGCAAAATATTCCGGAGGAAAATCCACCGTATGTTTCCGGGAGGGGATGGGTTCCAGGTTCCCTGCCGATCCGTTATAAGCAGAAACGGACTTTCCATTATAATCAGTTATGTAAACTGTTGAGAAATACTCAGCGAGTGCAGGATCTTCGAGATATACCCCCCAGCCGCGATTACCATTCAGTCCATCGGGAGGAAAGCCGCTGTATTTGAAATTCTCGCTGGTGAGCAGGGTCGCTTTCCGGTCGATTATGACATATTTTGCATGATCATAGCGATAGGGAGCGGGATTACCGGTCTGCGACAGCATGACTGATACAGGAATTCCCCTGTCGGTCATTGTGCGGATTACCCCTTTTTCTTCTGGGCTGATTCCTCCTACTGGCCCCCCTTCAAGAAGAATCCTGACATCAACATCCCGCACGTGTGCTGCAATCAGCATATCTGCCATGAGCGGACTTGAAAATTCATAAACATTCAGGAGGATTTCATCAGATGACTGGTTCACCGCGTAAGAAAACATGTCACTGGAGCAGTCCGGGGAAACAAATGTTGTCACTGAAACATTCCAAAATACTGCGGGAGCAAAGCGGGACTGCCCGATCATAAGCGGCCGCATGTCCCATGTGCCGTTTTCGAAATAATGAACCTGCCCTTCGCGGGGTTTGACATCATCAGGCCACGCAACTTCCTGGATAAGGAGACCGTTCCTGTACAGCATGAGATTATCTTTTACATTTGCCAGACGGAGTGTATCACCAGGGATAACATTCCGGACCTGAGGAGAATAATCCAGCCACTCAAAATCCGGGAATTTCCCGTGAGTTTGTTCAAAGGCAGTCCCGCTCCGGGCAATAGTAAGTAAACCGTTTATTTTTGTTCCGCTGGGGAAACGAAAACCACCCTCCCCATCGGAAACAGTAATATCATCAAGAGAGCCGTTTCCGGAAAGGATGAGATACTCATCCGCATCATTATACAGGTACGGATCCGGACAGAATTCAACGATCTGGACTGCCGCTTCAGCATGCATCGCGCACGACAAAAAAATGATGAGCGCAAGAAGCCGATGCATGAACATTCAGGTGCGGCATGCTCCTTTTATAAGCTGGCGGTTTAATTTTCCTGCAACGATGATGCCGGCAACAGAAACACACTGCAACCAGTCGGATGTGCCGATCATTGTAAAAGTCGGGGGGAGCCTGTTTCACCGTATCGCCGATCTCGTACCGGTTCTTAACGCATCAGAACGCCCGGTATTCATAATCCCCGGCGGGGGGCCGTTTGCCGATGCAGTACGACAGTACAATGTCGATAACGATACGGCACACTGGATGGCAGTTGCGGCAATGGATCAGTATGGCTGGTATATCGCATCGCATGGCATCCCAACAACGAAAGAAATGGCAACCCCAAAAAAAACGACAGTTTTTCTTCCGTACCGGTACTTTTTGCTGAATGATGTGCTGCCCCACACGTGGGACGTAACCTCCGACACGATCGCTGCGTGGGTGGCAGGCAGCCTTCATCTCGATCTTCTCCTCCTCAAATCTGTTGATGGCATTTTCCTCAGCGGGATCCTCCAAAACCGGGTGATCGGACCGGTTGAATCGGATGTAACCGATCCGTTTTTCATTCCGTTTGTCGTAAAAAACAGGATAAAAGCAACGATTATCAATGGATCAAAACCGGAACGGGTGGAAAAATACCTGAAGGGGAGTCTGGTCCCCCGTACGGAGATCGTTACAACCTTTTAAAAAGTTCTAAGAGAGATACTATAGGAATCCTCAAAGGAGCATAATAATGTCAGATAAGAAATGTACATCCTGCAATGCCCCGCTTGCAGAAGAGGGCGCAACGGAATTCGGATGCCCTGCATGTGGTGTTGAGATCAAACGGTGTTACCGGTGCAGGGAGCAGAGTATCCCCTATTGCTGCCCAAAATGTGGATTCGGGGGACCGTAACACATGGGCAGTGTAGCAATAATTGTAAGGATTATGCCCGAATCACCGGATGTGAACCTTGAACAATTAAAAAAAGCACTAAAACAAACGCTGCCGAGTATTCAGGAAATACGGGAAGAGCCGATCGGTTTTGGTTTAAAGGCTCTTAAACTTGTGGCAGTCGTCAATGATTCCGGAGGGGAAACCGATGCAGTTGAGAAGTCCCTGAGCGGAGTACCAGGTGTTGAACGGGCAGAAATTGTTGAAGTGACACTGACCTGATTTCAGGGTACATGGTCCTTTTTTAATTGTTACGTACAATTTGCGAGAACTTTTTTCGTGATAGTCCGGATTTTTTCGACTGATTCGTGGAATGCCATCAATTCGGATTCATCGATCCTGACAGTAATCGGGAACACCCCGTTGCGATTTATCCTGGCCGGGACCCCGATGCAGATGTCACCTTTTCCGATACCATGGATCTCACTTTTTATAAAGGCTGAAACGGTAAGTATCCGGTTTTCATCGCCGAGAACCGTCTTTACCAGCGAGGCAATTGCTTCTCCGGGTCCGTAAACGGTAGATCCCTTATCTTTAATGATGAGGTTTCCGCTGCTTTTTACTGATTCAATGATCTCGTTTACGGGGAGCTGTGAAAACGCGGGCAGGTTGGAGATCTTGATACCGCCAATTGTCGTTGCTGACCAGAGTGGGACCATGCTGTCGCCATGTTCTCCTATAATCCGCGTGTGTACCTCGCTTACGTGGACCTTGAAATAGGCAGCAATAAGGGATTTTAAGCGCATTGAATCAAGATGCGTTCCCAGGCCGAATACCTGGTTGGGCTTAAGGCCGGACTCTTTGAGAACAACACAGGTCATCACATCTACCGGATTGGTCACAACAAGAATCTTGGTTTCCGGTGCGATGACACCGATAGTCTGCGCAATCGGAGCGAGAAGCTTCGCATTTTCCCGTGCAAGATCA
>CAYWHL010000091.1:0-8994 GCA_964457995.1 uncultured Methanoregula sp.
GGCAAAACACGACAGGATGTTCGTTCGGGAATATACCGCAGTTGAGAACTTTCCTCCCTTAATTGTGCTCGACCTTCCCGACAGCTCGTTTCCGGTTTCTGATGAGCTCATAGCAAATCTGGTAAATGGTGTGACCGGTGAGACGGTGAACGCAATCCGGAACTCCGGCTCGGTATCCCTCTTCATAATTTCCGGGGTGAACATCATCAGTATCATGCTGGAGGAGACAGACCTCCAGCAGTGCATTACGGTCCTGCGGACGTCAGCACATCCACATTTCCGCCTGCATCATGCCTATCGGTGGAAGGACCGGGCCAGCATGCGGGGATTTTCCCGGAAGACAGGCGGTGCAGCAGACTGGCCAAAGAAAGACGAATCCGGCCTGTTTTCAGCAAGAATCGCACAGATTTACCGGAACAGTCTTGCTGTACCCTATGTCCCGGCCTTCTCCACCCAGGTAAGCCGCCTCCTTCATTCCCTGCAGATGGAAGAGATCCTTCTCTACAGCCTCTTTGAGGGCGATTTGAGCCATATCCGGGAGATTGCGCTCCAGGCGCAGATACAACGGATCCGGCTGAAACCGCGAACGGTTCCGGGGCAGGATGCAGCAAAGATCGTTTCGATCAAAAAAGCCCTCGGTATAGATACCATGGAGATAATCTCATGAAGACTCCCCTGGTACGGATCCTCTTTGTCCTGACTGCCACAGCAGCAGCATTGTTCACTCTCCCTCAGGGCGACTCCTGGTACCTCAGGCTCATCGCAGCCGCTGTCTTTGTCCTGGCTGCTTTTATAAAACAGGACAGCGAGGACAACAGGATCCTCGTCCTTGCAGCAGGAGAGGTCCTTGTCATTGCAGTCGCAGCAGCATCCTTCTGGGCAGGTTTTATTATCCAGTGTGCCGTGATCGGGGCAATACTGGTGGATGGAATGGTTCCAGCAGACACCGGGAACCGAACACTTTTCACGCTCTACTGCATCGCAGCCCTCATATGTGCCATCATCTTTGACCGCTCAAACCAGGTGCTGCTTCCTTTTTTTATGGTAACGGCAATCGTTGCAGCAGCGACCGTCATCTTCGTCGGGGTGCAGGAAATGCGGGAACGCCGGATGTACGCGGGGGGGAAATAAATGAAACTGCAGCTGCCGGGCAAATACTTTGTTGCCGGGCTCCTCCTGGTAGCAACTGCAGCCGTTCTCATCACGATCGCCTTTGTGACCAACAGGGGTGATATTACGAGTGCCGCAGTCGTGATTGCCGGCATGATCTGCGCTGTCACGGGTATTTTTATCCTGACATTTTCCGGGGGTGAACCGATAGATCCCCGGCTTGTCGGCATCCTCCCCGCACAGGACCTGATTAATGTCTGCCGGATCGCCTCAGATCTCGGCATAACCGGGAATGCATACTTCCTCCCCCCCCGCGTTACCGGGGAGAGACGGGTTATGCTGTTCAACCCGGTCTCGACCTACCAGGGATCCCCTGTCCGGGCGGGTGACTCCTTCCCCCCGTCAGGACCGCCGGGTCTGGTAACGGTCCCGTCCTGTGACCTGTTAATCCGGGACCTTAAATTACGAAATACGCTCCCAAAGACCGTAAGCGGGGAAGAAGTAACCCGGCTCCTCCGTGAGACAATCAGCGGGATTTTTGAGTTCGCACCCGGCGTTTCTGCCAGCTGGCAGAAAAACACGGTCACCGTTACGTTACAGGGCTACCGTTTCATCGAAGGATGTCAGCTTATTGCGCGGGAATCCCCGCACTGTTGCAGCATGCACCCCTGTGCAGCATGCAGCCTCTGCGGGGCATTGATTGCCGAAGGGATGGATACCATCGTCTCCCTTGACCAGTGTTCCTCTGACACAACATCACAGAGCATCACGGCCATCTTCTCGCTCTTACCCGGCCCGGATAGTCACCCATAGATGAAGGTCACGGTAGCTTGCGTTGATACGGTCTCCGTTTTTCACGTCAACACCCGGGACGGTCTCGTTGAACAACAGGAACTCAATACGGTTATACCCTGTTTTCCCGACCGACAGGTTATAGGGAATATCAGCCGTCTCATTATATGCCAGCGTGAGCGAGTGCCGCCACAGGGGATCCATTGCCAGAATACGGGAGGTATTCGTCACGCTGTCAGATTCCACAAACACCCCCCAGGTCTCGATCGTATACGTGACATTCCGGTACTCATGGTTTCCCACACCTATATACAGCGGATAATTCTGTCCGACACTGATCCGGTCCGGGTAATCGGCAGCTTTTTGTTTTTCACCAAGAATGAAAAATTCCGTGAACCGTTCTCCCTCTTTTGGAACAACAATCACGTAAACGGTTGAAAGAACGGCAATGAGAATCGCAAGGATAAGGAACACCGTGAGGAGGCGGTCGACCCTGCTGCCCCCTTCTGGAGATATCGCACTCCGGAGAGCACCTGAGATCTCAGAGAAAGGCATCCTGAACCGTTCTCCAGACGGGAGAAGAGATCTCCGGTAGTGCGCAACCAGGATCATTACCAGAGTAAATATCGTCAATGATACCAGAATTGGTTCCAGACGGATTCCCCACGGGGTGAAATTTAATCCAAGACCAATCAGGGGGACAACGGCGATGGAAAGTCCAAACGAGAGCGCGATCCGCTCAATAAAATCAATATCGCTGCCTTTGGGGAAGAGCGCAGCGATAAGACAGTACCCGGGAAGAAAGAGTATTCCTGGCAGGGCGAGGACTATCCGGATCGGTGATTCGTTCAGGAGAGGGAGATAGATCGCAAGGATAGTGGCTCCAAGCCACAATAATGCAGCTTTAAGGTCAGCAGGGATCGCCTGTTCGAAAAAGGCAGTATAGATCTTTTCGATGCGTGGTTCATCAGACACGAAAAACACCATTTTTTAAAAAAACCTGATCGGGGAACAACCCGCAGCCAGTGTTTAAGTCCCTGCCGGGTTCTGGTTCTGGTCTCATGATCGCAAAGTAAGGGAGCAGGGTATTCATAAAATACCCGTGGTCTATTCGTTTCAGGATGAGCGGGTAATTTCGATAAAGACGGTGATTGCAGTCGAGGGAAAGGATATGCATCTTAAGAAAGACGCTCTGGAGGAATTGACGGATCCTGATATTTTTTTCAGACAGGCTAAGAAAAGATGAAGTTTTCTGATTTGCCATGTCAACACCACCCATTCAATATACTAGGATTATGGTGAGGACGGTATAAATCACTGTCTTTTTCCCCTCCTCACGGGGGTCAACTAACGTATACTATGATTATATTCCCGGGCCCGGGCACATTTCCGCAAGGATACGTTCATTCCACGGATCAAAAGACAGGTTTTTTAATACAAGAGAATCCGGCTCCGGAGAGACAGACATGAACCGATCGGGTTCTCACCCGAATCATGAGAATTGTAGTGTAAACAAAAGGCCCCCCCCACTCTCCCCTCCACGGCATGAGTAAGAAGAAGTTTTTAAAATTTTTTGTCACCGTTCCGCCGCGGGGACGCTCCGTCAGGTGCGGCGGTATTCATCGTACCTGATGAATAGTGGAGTACCAATCCACGCATCATTTTTTTTATAAAACAAGAACGTTCACCGGGTTTCACCCCCGCTGTTCGTGCTCCCCTCACATTCGATAAACTCCTGAACACACGGAGATCCGTCATCATCTCTCTGCGGCAAGCAACGGTAAGGGGAGTTTGGTCACCTCCCTGAGCTCACCGCCGCTTTTTATTTTTATATCCTGATAAAAGGAATTCTGAAGAGCCGAGAATTTAAAAAGTAACCCTACAAATAGGTACGAATAAGTATTTTTAGGAGTGACGAGGGTTGGAACCATTATGCACTGCCATGACCGTGATACTTCCTCCCCTCAGGGTATGGTCAAAGACCTTGGAAAACCGGTGTGTTCCTGATGAGATTCCGGTATACTGGAAGGCACATGACGTCATAACGTTCCTTGCAGATACCGGGATGTATGATCCAACCCTGTCCCAGGGTCTTGACGATGCGGAAAAAGAACGGGTCCTGCAGTTCAAATCGCACTATTACAAAAAGAGATTCATTGTTTCCCGGAGTCTGCTGAAGAACATCCTCCGCCATATCAACGGTACAGGAAACCGTGATGAGATTGTTCTTTCAAGGGAGAGAGAAAGGATCCTGGTGAACGGCTGGCCAGACATGCATATCTGCCTGTCCTATTCAGGCTCCTCCATTGCAGTATCCGTGGCAAAAAGAAAAATCGGCGTTGATATAGAAGGAGTGCGTCCGGTGGATATCAAAAAGATCAGGTCCAGTCCGCTCTTTGAAGGTTCGAAGTGCAGGAACAAAAAAGAAGAATCCCTCCAGGCTCTTCATATCTGGACGCTGGTGGAAGCCTGGGCAAAATTACGTGACAGTAACCCGTATCAGTTCCTGAACAGCAGCAGTCTTCTATATGATGCAAGCTTCGTTTCGTATTGCGTTGACCGGCGCCTGATTCTATCCCTCGCATCTGATACCGGAAACCTTGACCATGCCATGTTCTGGATTGAACCTCAGACATTTTCTTCTAGAGCAAAAAACGAAAACCTGCCTGGCCATAGAGGGCGGTGACACCCATGTTCGTTCATGAATTTCTGGAAACCAGCGCAAAAAAGCTCCCTGAAAAAACTGCACTTATCTGGGGCGATCAGCGACTGAGCTATAAGGAACTCAATGATAGGGCCGCCAGGTTTGCCGCTGCCCTTGTTGACAAGGGAATCAGGAAAGGAGACCGGGTTGTCATCGTCACCCCCAATTCAGCAGAAGCAATCGTCGCCATATTCGGTATCCTGAAAGCCGGGGGAGTATTTTTAGTCCTCCACCATTCCATTAAGGAGAAGAAACTTGCCTATATCCTGAACGACTGCGGGGCACGGGCAGTTGTCCTGCTCCAAAACCAGCTGCCTGCTTTTACCACCGTGCTGGAATCCTGTGAATCCTTACTATGCATGGTTATATGTGGGGGTGAAGGGGGAGACCTGCCGGAAGGGCGTGTTCCTGCTGTCTCGTACGAAGATGCCCTGAAAAAGTACCTGCCTTACACACAATCTCCCGCGATTTCAGAACAAGACCTTGCATGCCTCGTATATACGTCGGGGAGCACAGGAGAGCCCAAGGGGGTCATGGAAGTCCATACCTGTGTGGACTTTGCCACAAGCTCGATTATCACGTATCTTGAGAATACTGCGGACGATATTGTCCTCAACTGTCTTCCCCTGTCGTTTGATTACGGGCTGTACCAGCCGCTGATGGTCTTTAAGTTCGGGGGCACGCTTGTACTTGAGCGGTCGTTCATGTTTCCCTCTGCAATCCTCAGGAAGATGGAAAAGGAACGGGTGACCGGGTTTCCCGCGGTTCCCACGATCTTCTCGCTCCTGCTCCAGATGGACCTGAGTGCGTACGACCTCTCGTCCCTGCGGTACATTTCAAACACGGCAGCTGCCCTGCCGGTTTCCCATATCGAGCGGTTGTGTGCGAAGTTTCCCCAGGCCAGCCTGTATTCGATGTACGGCCAGACGGAATGCAAGCGGGTATTGTATCTCCCCCCGCATGAACTCAAAAAACGTCCCGGTTCTGTCGGCATTGCCATTCCCGGGACCGAGGTATGGATTCAGGGGCCAAAAGGAGAACGTCTCCCGCCGGGAAGTACCGGCCAGCTGGTCGTGCGGGGAAGGCACGTAATGAAAGGTTACCTGAATAAACCCAAAGAGACTGCCTGCACATTCGGGCCGGGGAGGTTTCCTGATGAAGGACTGTTATATACCGGTGACCTCTTCAGGCAGGATGAGGAAGGCTTTCTCTATTTCATCTCCCGGGTCGACGATATCATCAAGACCCGGGGCGAAAAGGTGGCTCCCAGGGAGGTAGAAAATGTCCTCTATCTTCTCCCCTCTGTCCTTGAAGCTGCGGTAGCAGGTGTCCCCGATGCCATTGAAGGAGAGGCGATCAAAGCCTATATTGTCTCCAGTGACCCGGCGTTATCTGCAAAAGAGGTCATCAGTCACTGCAGGAACCACCTGGAAAGTTTCATGGTCCCGAAATTTGTCGAGTTCCGTGATACACTGCCTAAGGGGACAACCGGGAAAATTGCCCGGCGGGAAATTGTGTGAACCGGATGCACAGGTTTACTCTTCTCAACTGAACTTTTTTATGAATACGTGTGATGAATGATAACCAACGGTTTTTTAGACCCGTTGATACTCGATGAGATATGTGCAGCGTGATACCAGATCATCCCAAATACGGCATAATCGATTAACGAGCCAAAAAAAATCCGGCGACAGCATCAGCGATGGGCAAACATTTTTCTATCCGGAAGGATATGAGTGATTATTCTCAGTTTTTTATAAAAAGAATTTAAAGAGAGGTGAAGTAACCATGAACAAGAGGATCGTAATTCTTTGCATAATTATTGCCCTATGCTGTGTGGGAATGGTTCTGCCGGTAGTTGCCGAGGGAAAAATTGCTTTTGCATCCGATCGGGACAGAAATTTAGAAATCTACATTATGAACGCTGACGGAACCGGACAGACCCGCCTTACCAATAACCGGGCTATTGATACTCAACCCGCATTATCTCCCGATGGAACAAAAATTCTATTTGTCTCGAATCGCTACAAGACAAATGATATTTTTGTGATGAATGCAGATGGGACTGGACTGCATCATCTTACCCTTAATTCGGCTTCAGACAGGAGACCAGCCTGGTCTCCTGATGGAACAAAAATTGCTTTTGAATCCGATCGGGACGGCAATTATGAGATCTACATTATGAATGCGGACGGAACCGGGCAGACCCGTATAACCGACAATCCGGCCCGTGATTTTTCACCCACCTGGTCTCCGGATGGAGAGAGAATTGCCTTCCACTCGGACAGAAAGGGATATTTTTATCAGATCTATGTCATGAAAGCAGATGGTACTGGTGTAATCCAGCTTACCTATAACCCGGCCGATCTCCCGCCATCAGACCTCCCCCCATCAGACCTCTACAGAGATATGGATAACATGAACCCGGACTGGTCTCCGGAGGGGAAAATTGTCTTCACTTCCTTACATGCTTCTGCTTCTGATATCTGGATAATGAATGCAGACGGCTCAGGGCAGACAATAATACCCCATACCGATCATGGGGATAGAGCTGACTGGTCTCCGGATGGTTCAAAAATTGCATTTGACTCCAACTGGGACGGTGTATTCAATCAGATTTACGTGATCAACCAGGATGGAACCGACAGGACTGCCATCACCAGTATTTTTTCAAATAGCGATCCATCCTGGAGCAAAGCAACAATTCCACCAATCCGTGTACGGGTAAGAATTCTGCCGGATCCCCTCAATATCGGCATTAAAGGATACTTTGTGGCATTTGTCACCTTACCGGAATCATACAAAGCCGCCGATGTGGATAGCATGTCCGTTGTTTGTGAGGACGCACCTGCAGTGAGGCTCGTCCGTATGAAAATGTTCCCGCAGACCTTTGCCGCAGTATTCCGTCGCGAAGAACTCCTGAACGTCAAACCAGGAAATGCTGTCCCACTCGCCGTCAGTGGGACGATAAATAACAACAATCAGGACATTGCATTCAGGGGAACTGCTTTCATTAAAATCATCAGTAAAGCAGCAAAAACAATAGAACCGGTCAATGACGTGGTAACTATGACTGACAACAGGGTCTTTGACCTGTTTTATTCCGGATAATTATCTTTTTTTGTTCTGTGTTTCAGAAAAACCGGTGAATTACCGCCAGGGCATACCTGCACGAAAAAAGACCAGGACCTGAAAATATGATCCGGCTGATCATGAGAGCGTAATGAGAACTCATGTTTCCGATAATAGAGTACTGAGGATAAAGTAACAGATTTTTTAGCATCAGACGATACGGATAATTCGGGAACATTCCTCCTTAGCGTTTGAGATAGCAATACTACGGGACGCTGTTGATCCTACAGGCTCAGCGGAAAAAATAACGTTTAATTGATTTCTGCGATGGTATAAGTCTTCATGTTCTTGCCGGCAACATACGTCAGGATACTGTTCAGGCGCGTATAGGAAGTCTGGTATTGTCCGGGATTGCCCGAAACGGGTTCATGGCCGTAGAATATGAGAATCGTATCATCCGCCTTTGCCTTATCAATGCCGTCGTAAATATCATCAAGGGAATTCCCATACGTGGTATCATCGATCCCGATTCCCGCGATATAGGGCGTATTTGAGCCATACTCATAATATATCGTATTATCCCAGTCATAGTATGTATCCCGCATATGCAGGAAATATGCTTCCAGTGCATCTCGTGCATCCGGATCATCAGACCCGAAGGGATAGGCAAAATCAACCGGGTCGAACCCTTTGCTCTTCATCAGGTTAATGCCCCGGATAATTTCATTGTTCATGTATTCATTTAGCGAATTTTCCGCGATGTAGTCCACTTCATCCACATGGTTATACCCATGGTAGGCGATCTCATGTCCGTCCGCCTGCAGGATTTTGAGTTTATCGATCTCACTCTGATCCAGTGAGGCGAACCCTGAGATAAAGAACGTCACATGGGCATTATAATTCTGGAATATACTCCTTGCTGAAAACCATGCATCAACGGAGTCGTCATCAAAAGTAAGGGCAACTCCAGCACGGGAGGTCTCCATGGATGTTACCGTGATATAATTTGTTTTCGTCATCGTGTTTGTGCCGGCGCTGTTGGTAACCGTAAGTTTCACGGAATACGTGCCGGCAGCTGAGTAGGTGAAAACCGGATTCTTTGATGTGCTGTCCGTGACACCGTTATTGTCAAAGTCCCAGGCATAACTCAGCGGGGCAGTTCCCGTGGACGTATCATTGAACTGCACAGCCAGCGGAGACGATCCTGTGGTCACATTCGATGAAAAACTGGCAACGGGTGCCTCCGGCCCGTCAGTAACAATGATATAATTTGTTTTCGTCATCGTGTTTGTGCCGGCGCTGTTGGTAACCGTAAG
>CAYWHL010000091.1:9094-9385 GCA_964457995.1 uncultured Methanoregula sp.
CGTTATTGTCAAAGTCCCAGGCATAACTCAGCGGGGCAGTTCCCGTGGACGTATCCGTGAACAGGACCGGTAATGGCATACTGCCGGATGTTACATTACCGGTGAATGAAGCCACAGGAGATACGGGAGACGTAGTATACCTGATTTCAAGGAATGGTGCTGTGCCGCCTCCCACCTCTTCAAAACTAAATCGTGAGCTTGCGCCACGTGCCCAGGTGATTAAAGCTGAATTGTTGTCAATATCCGGCTTGTCTCTCACCATCACCCCCGTCCATCCGGTCTTTGAGATGT
>CAYWHL010000092.1:0-9192 GCA_964457995.1 uncultured Methanoregula sp.
TAGTAGCTCTGGTCGCCGGCTGCCACGATCGTGACTGCACCCTTCTCGACCTTTACATCGACCTCGTCACCCTTGAATACACCGTTTACATAGTCATTGTCATTGGTATTCCGCTCGGCACGGATTGTGTATTTCTGGTCCT
Organism: uncultured Methanoregula sp.; assembly: GCA_964457995.1. GTDB lineage: Archaea > Halobacteriota > Methanomicrobia > Methanomicrobiales > Methanospirillaceae > Methanoregula. Next base: position 143 of record CAYWHL010000092.1, read on the forward strand.
TGGTATTTGCAGTGGTAGTGAACTCAACCGTCCGGGTACCGGAAGTCGAGAGCGTAATTTTTGCATAGCTGTATTCACCAGCAACTGTATCGCCAAAGGCAGTCTGGTTGACAGACTTTCCACCGCCATTCTGGTACTTGTATGCAGCGGCATCAACGTCGCCTGGTACTACACTGGCCTGGAACTTTGTAACGAGAGGTGCCTCATTATCATATGATTTAAGGCTCATCGTATAGGTATTCTTGACCCAGACGTAGTATACTGTACTGGGTTTACCAGTGACTGTTACTGAGAATGGCTTGGTGCGGACAACAGAGTCCTTGTTTGCAGTGATGCTTACTGTATCAGAAACAAGGGTAATTGTCTTTGTTTCGGAAATTGTTCTTCCGGTGTACGCTGCTGCGCCGCTCAGGTAGTTATCCTTCATGTTGTTGAGTTTGGACTCGACACTGATGACGTACGTACCTGCCGGGTAAGCCCGCTGACCGGTAGCTGGATTAATCGCATCCGTACTCCAGTTGTAAAGGAATCCGGGTCCTCTGCCTGCGTTGTCCCTGCCCCAGGTATATGGCTGGGTGGTAACGTTCAGTGCAGTAAGTCGTGCCGTTGTAGTTCCATCTGTGTTTGTATACAAGTACTGGAGCGTTGTTCCGGATTCTGTCTTTACCAGGATGTTAAGGTAACCGTCAGTACCTGCAGCGGAACCTTCTAAATTGTATACCGGACCCCTCAACAGAGAGTTGGAAAGAACCGTATACATGTTGGTACCGACCTGGAACTGGAGCTGTGTCCCCTGTGGAAGTGACTTGCCGGAGACATCTGCACCATTCTGGTTGGGGTCCCTGATAGTTAGATCAAGCTTCGGGGCCTTTACGTTAAAGAGCGCTGGTGCTACTGCATGGTTGGTACTGGGATTCACCAGATACCATTCACCTTCGTATCCATCAAATTCTGACTGGGTAACCGTAAACAGGGTCGCCCGGCCGGTCAGGTCAAAGGATACCGTTGGTGACGTGGTTCCGATATCTGCTGCTGATGCCCACCATCCAATCGTGTTAGTAGGTGATGGTGATGCAACATTAGCCGTAGTCAGGGCGTTAGTGATGTTTAAACCCTGCTCTCCAATAAACACTGTTGCGCCCTGGTTGATGATCGGTGCTACCTGGTAGTAGCCGGCCACTGAGTCAGCCGATACCGGCATGACCGCAACGAGCACGAACATCGCAAGTGCAACAAGTGCGATAGTTAATCGCTTAGTCATTCTTTCAATTCCTCCAAAGTTTACATCATACATTTCAAGCCGTGAACGATTTCGACAAATGCCGAATATCTGTTCTACGAGCCCCATACTCCGTTTAGACGGAATATGAAAGAGTATTTGTATAAGAGCTAATATATCCTTTGTGGTCAGTTTTTTTGGGGATTTTTAGCGCAGAATGCAGCCCGTTTCTTAATCAGAGCAATAAAATTGGGTTTTTCGCTATTCATTCTGCTTCCCCGGAATGACACATCTAAATGCATCCCGTAACCATAATAAATTACCTATCGCGCATAAATCTGGTAGTACATAGTATGGTGTACACATATGATGGTATATCCACTAATGCTTATCTTGGATATGTGCCTGCATTTTTGTTACATCAAACAAGATATCAAAGCTAGCTGCCGCTGTGGGGGGCTCTACCGCGGTCATCAGCAGTTACATCTGATTGTATTGTAGTGATTGGGACCATCATTATTCTGCAAATCATTTCAACACATATACAATCTACCATGACACACTTTTTTTCATGAGGATTATCCGGGCGCCAAGTATCGGGCTGGCACATGAGCTGGTCATCAAAATGATCCTGGAAAAAGGCTGGGTTCTGCAGACTGAAGATGATGAGGCAACGATCGAATTCGAAGAGGTTTCCCTGCAGGTTAATACACCACTGGCAGAACCAATGGTAAGTCAGCACTCCCGGTTCCAGCAGAGGTTTGTTGAGCAATACGCCCGGGATCTGTTACAGGGCTCCCATGCCACATTTGAGTATGACTATCATGGCAGGCTCTTTGACTGGGGGGAGCGGCTGGTTGCTGGCGGGAAGCCGGTGCAGATAGACCAGATTGCCTACATTATTGACAAACTCACATCCCACCCGACATCACGGCGTGCGATGGCTATCACCTGGAACCCCGTGATAGACGAGAAGCTTGATGCCTGTCCCTGCCTCCAGCTTATTCAGTGTATCCTGCGGGAGGGTAATCTTCATATGCGGGTAATCTTCCGGTCAAACGATATGCTGACAGCATCCGGGGCCAATATGTATGCCCTTGTTCAGCTCCAGAAATCAATCGCCGGTGCACTCAGCGTACCGTGCGGTACCTATACCCACATATCGCTTGTCCCCCATATCTACTATATTCGTGATATTCATGACATCGAACCGTTCTGCGGAAAGGGAGAGTTCATTCAGCCAGTAAAGGAAGTTTGTCGTGCCTGCCAGAAGTGCGGGCGGGCAAAAAGTGAATGACCCGTGGCAGTCCGTCACCTTAATTAAGATATAGCGGCAAAAATAAGTGGCACATAGCCCGGTAGTGTAGCGGTCAATCATGGGGGACTCTGGATCCCCCGACAGCAGTTCGAATCTGCTCCGGGCTACTTCTTTTTGAGTGATTTTTCTGTCTGAAGGTTCCTGCCGTTTTTGATGTGCGCAGGTAATTATGCAATCAGGGCAGGCAGGATGCAGCAGATGAAGACGGTTCCAAAAGTCCCGGCACCGCCAATACTGACTTGGGGTATTTCCAGCATATTAACCCGGAAAAGATTGGCGATATTTCCACCGGATAACGTTCCGATTGTCCCGCTCACAAATGCCGTTACTACCGCTGCAAGCCCGGTTCCTCCGGTAAGAATCAACCCTGCAAGGAGTGCTGTAAGTCCAGGTAGCAGCAGCGGTACATGAAAACCCACTCCTGTCACCAGACGCGTTGAGACAAAAGTGATAGCTGCTACCATGAAGATTCCCACGCAGACAGAAAACAGGAGGGAAGTACCGGTTATCAGGATTGCCCGGTATATCATATATATCGATACGCATACGGGGATAACGGCACCGCCAAGGTTAAGAGAGATACAGGTTTCCCAGACCTCGCGGGAGGCCGGGGTCATGCCAGTCCCATGGAATGGCGTATCGTCCCGGGACATCCGTATTATGTCGCGCCGGATGCGATACACCGGGATACTTACAAAACTCCCGAATACTATCAGCAGAACAACAGCGAGCGCGGAAATCCAGGAGAACCCCAGCCTTGTGAATGCAGCCCCGATGATTCCGAGAATGAACAGCGGGATGATGAGGATTAAAAGCCCGATGAGAATGATGAATGCAATCAAAGAAAGCGGGCCGGCAGAAAAGAATCGGATTCCATCGCTCATGGTAATTCCTTACACTTCCGGTTTTATGCAGATAATCGCTGCGTGATCTGTATGGAATGGAGTGAGCCATACACGTTCCTTCACAGCAAGCCCGGCTGAGATAAGAGAATCAATGGTATCATGGAAGACTTCAGCCGGTTCCTTTCTCACATCAACACTCCGGGTTTTAAGCATGAGAATTACCGTTCCTCCGGGTTTTAAGAACACACAATTTCGCAGAACTATAGCAGCCTGGTCCGGTTGCGCCACATCCTGGTAGAGAAGGTCAACAGCTTCGACAAGCGGGGCATACTGTTCGGGACGGGCTGCATCTGCCATGATCGCTATGATATTCCTGCGCCGCCGGCACACTTCAAGAAGGTCCTGCATGGGGCGGGGGGCAAACTCCACAGCGTACACCGCCTCAACATAATCTGCTACATGGGATACGGTTGTCCCGTTCGCAGCCCCAAGATACAGTACACGCATTACGGGTGTGAGTTCGACACCTGTTCCCACATGATAAAGTGCAGACAGCTTGCTCCGGTAAGGATCCCACACCCGTGCACCACCCAGCATCCTCTCGTTGTAGACTCCTCCTTCGCCCTGTGATACCAGTACATCCCCAATCCGGATCACGGTTCGCCCCTCTTAACGGTCGCATCGATGCGCCTCTGTGCCTTATCGAGAAAGTCCGGTTCTGCTACACCCCTGAAAAAATCAAGCCGAGCTGCAATTGCAAGTTTTCCGGCGAGCACCCTGGACACTTTACCCCGGACCTCCTTTGGTGCATTGTGCACCCGGCGGTGTTGAAATATGATCCCGTGCTTGGGGCAGGGGGACCGGGTTTTTAAGTGTGCGAACAGGGCTGTCCGGGCACCAAGGACCTGGATCGCACTTGCCGGGAGCCGGGAGAGAGGAAGAAGCCCACCGGCATGCGACATCAGTCTTGCCGCAACCAGCCCCCCGATAAGGGCACTTGTATTGGGTATTACGTCATTTGCCCGTGCTGAAACCTCTTTTGCAAGAACAGTCCGGGTGGTGGCCAGGTGTTCGATCTCCCCCGCCACTTTGCCAAGCGCTCCCTTACTCTTCTCGCGCATGGTTTTTACCAGCGCATGGGCAGGTGTCCTCCGATACTTACGGGAAAATGCCGGGTGCCGGATGAAATACCATTCTGCGACCTTTTCTGAAAGCAGGTTGATGACCGTATCAATCTCATCAAGGGTTCTGACCATCTGGAGCAGTTCTGCGTCTTTCCTTGAATAGTGTTCGCGTATCGATCGTTCGGCAGCAGCGATGCAGACAGCCTGCAACCTGGCAAGATACTCATGTCGGTCACGACACGCACCACAGAGAACTGCCTGTTCCCAGTCAGGCGGGACAAATGTGTCCATACTGGTAATAATCGACTGGACGCGATCAATGATGGCATGAGAATCTCCGATAAACAACGTGCAGCGCCCGTCCTCAACGTCACCGAACCAGTAGGACTGCATTACAGGAAATTTAGGGTTCGTGTCCGTATAAAACCATAGATCACCTGAGAGCGAAATGCATGACAGGTCACATGGTCACATCCATGCAATGCCAAATGAATAGAGTATAACCGGTACCATGATTCCACCCATGCAGTATACTCTCGGTACATTAACAAGCCATGGCACAAGTCCCAAGGCAGCTGCAAGGATGAGGATAACCAAACCGAACGGACCCGTGAGGATGATGCTTAATACTATAACAAACGCAATAACCGAACGGTTCAGCAATCTCCCGTCAATCCCGTTGAACCTGCGTGCAGACCGTGACAGCACGATAGTAATACCATACGCTGCACAGGCAGCAAGAACTCCGACTACAGTCATTTCACTCATGGTAGGCAGCGGGAGTCCGGAAAGTGCAACCATGACGCCATTGCGCATCCGCGACAGGGCGAATAATGCTGCAAGTCCTATGAAAGCGTTTGCCGTATTCGCTGCGCTTGTCGCCAGAATATATGCCCGGCGGTCCTTATCATATCCGATTAGCGAAGCGAGCACCCCGTTTGCAGATGCGGTGGAGAGTCCCGGAAGCCACCCGACCGCAACTCCTGCGATAGTACCAAGAAGCGAACATTTCATGATAGTCCGCCCTTCCATCCTTATACCACGGAAATGCTGCTCCGGTAATATGCCCTGTGAAGCGGTGATGAGGACCGAAATCCCAAAAAGTCCGGTGAGAAGTGGCATGAGAATCGCACCGCCTCCGCCAAGCGTGTGCCAGCTCAGGAAAGCATAGCGGAGTGAAAAGATCCCAAGAACGCCGGATACCAGAAACAGAGCAAGTCCCCAGCCCGGACACTCGCTGGTAACGATCATATACCCCATGGATGCGATCAATAAAATACCAATCCACCAGTCAAAAAATGGCTGGAGTGCGGGGAGGAGGAAAAAACAGATGACTGAGATCGGGACTGCCATGACTATTGCACAGGCGCTGCCAAGTGCTGCGATCCTCACGGCTTCCTCTCCATTTCCCTCAAGGCAGAGCGCATGGGCAGGCAGTACAGCAAGAGACGTATCAGCATCCGGGATACCCAGAAAGGTACTCGGAACGGAGTCCACAAATGTATGGGTGATGAGGGCTGCAAACATCGCACCGGCAAGGACAAGGGGGCCAAAAAGAGACAGGAGAACAACCTGAAAACTCAAAAGCACCCCTGCAAGGGTGTTTGCGTGCACACCGGGGATGATCCCGCTTATGGTACCAAGCAGTATCCCGATACCAGTGCCAAGCAGGATCTCTTCCATTCACAAGAGATGTTGGAGAATGAACATAAATTCACCGAAATGCATACCATCATAACATAATGAGGTGATGAATCCGTAATGAAGATCGCAGTCACCCGGCTTGCGGGCAAGGAAAAGAATGACGCTGTACGCTGCGCACAGTACAGTCATACCTGCTACAGTGTCCACCCTCTGCGCTCGGAAATAAGGACTGACGAGATCAATGCATTCGTCGAAGCGGTGGATCGCAATGAATTCGACTGCCTTTTTTTTACAAGCGCACTCCCGGCAAAACTCATCGCCCCGCTCCTGAACAGAACCCCCCGGATAATTGCAATCGGGCCGCAGACTGCAAAAGAACTTCGGCAATTTGAGATTGATTGCGAAACTCTTACCAGTTTTTATTCCCGGGATTTTGTTCCCTATCTGGGAGACTGGATCAGGGGGAAACATATCGGAATGCCCAGGGCAGATGTACCGAACCCCGCACTCATCGACGCAATCACTGCCGCGGGGGGGATACCCCACGAATTCCGGTGTTACATGCTGGAACCAACGGGGGAGTCTCTTGACCTGAAAGGTGCCGAAGCGATCCTTTTTACCAGTGTTCTGTCATTTGCAAAGGCTGTATGGACCAGGCATCCGGGACTGGTTGTCATTGCAATCGGAGATATAACCGCTGCTGCAATGCAAAGAGGAGGAACAAATCCTGACGTAATCGGTGATGGTTCGCTCGAAGGATCGATGAGAGCCCTGAACGATTACCTGGCAAAAAAAGGGAAGTGTACTTAAATGACCGGAGATGCTGACAAAGCGGGCCCTGTCCATCTCTGGAACCGTGCAGGGATTCTTGTCCTTGACAAACCCAGAGGCCCATCCAGCCATCAGGTAGCGGCGTGGGTTGGCAGGATGTTCGGTTGCCAGGTAGGACATGCAGGAACGCTCGATCCGCAGGTTTCCGGTATACTTCTGGTAATGCTCGGCAACGCGGTGCGCCTTGCCCCGCTTCTCCTCCAGCACGACAAGGAATATATCTGCCTGATGAGGCTGCACGGGGATGTGGACAAAAAACGAATCGCACAGATTGCGTCGGAGTTCACCGGGAGACTCTACCAGCGCCCTCCACGGAAAAGTGCGGTAAAGCGCGTTCTCCGGATCCGTACCATCCACAAACTTGAGATTCTTGACAGTGAAGGCCGCCTTGTCCTGTTCCGTGTCCAATGCGATGCCGGCACGTACATCCGCTCACTCTGCCACCACATGGGACTTGCCCTTGGTACAGGTGCACACATGGTGGAACTGCGCCGCACGAGGTCGGGTGTATTCAGTGAACAGGAGATGCATACGCTCCACGATGTTCAGGATGCCTGTAGTGCAGCAAAGGAGGGGGATCACACACCACTCTCATCGATGATCCTGTCAGTTGATGCGGCAGTACCTGATCTGCCGACAGTCATTGTACGGGATACGGCGATTGATGCCATCTGCCGCGGCGCAGTGCTTGCAGGAGTCGGGGTAATCAGCTGTAATGCGTTCAAAAAGGACCAGACCGTTGCCGTACTCTCGCAGAAAAAGGAGTTCATCTGCCTTGGCAGAGCACTTATTCCGTCCAGCTCGTTTAAACCCGGAGCAACCGGACTGGTTATTGCCCCTGCAACCGTTTTCATGCCGCCGGGCACGTATCCAAGGGGGTGGACCAAATCCTGTAAGGAAGGAAAGAAAGGCAGAAAAAAGGCTCCTGCTAAAGAAAAAAACCGGACATAAAAAGAGATAGCATTAAAAAAATAACCGGCTAACAGATAGGATACACTTTTAGCTGAGGTAGTCTAGCGGTAGGGCGCAGGCCTGGAAAGCCTGTGGTGCGAAAGTGCCTCGGGGGTTCAATTCCCCCCCTCAGCGTCATTTGCTGTCACCTTTTTTTTGCACGATCATTCTTATGGATTCTTTCATGCGTAACGGAGACGTTCATGTGCAAACGTAAAATATTCCGGCACAATCTCAAAACCGAGGAAACGGCGACCCTCTGTTTTAGCACCAACAGCTACGGTCCCCGATCCCAGAAACGGATCAAAGACAAGATCGCCGTCATTGCTGGAATACCACAGGATCTTTTTAATCAGGTCCAGAGGAAGTTTTGTAGGCGTCTTCTTTTTTCCTTTCCAGTATTCCCGGTTAATTACCCAGACGTCTTCGGGATAGTGATCGATCTTGTTGAATGTGTACCTTGTGGGATTTTTAACGACAAAGAGGATGTGATAATGGCTGGTCACATATTTTTTTTTGGTAAAGACGCCGAACTGGTATTTCCAGATGAGGTGGTTGATTGTCGTTAATCCTGCTTTGTCAAGACCTTCAAGAATATCATGGAGCCGGTTCCATCCGGAAAAAACATACATGCTCCCGTCAGGAGTAAGCACCCGTGCAGCTTCTGTCATCCAGCGATGAGTAAACTCCTGGTAGTGTGCTTCCGGGATCTCGCGATATCCTTCCAGGACATTTGCACCGGTACGGTTGTAATTCTCCCGTTGTGCCTTGAAATCGATCGCAAAGGGCGGATCGGTTATAATAAGATCAATAACTCCATCAGGAATCCCGGGCATCAGCTCCAGTGCATTTCCCTGGTAAATAGTATCAATACTAAAATTACCCAGCCTCCGTCTCATCAGCACGTCCCGCCAAATTCCCTTCCCATTTCAAAGGCTTTTACGTTGATCTCCAGCGTCTTTCTGGGGACAAGACGTTTGACTGCCTCGACAAGCGATTCAGGGTTGAGGGGCATGGATTGCGATGCCGCACCCAGCATCACCACGTTTTGCGACAGGGGACTTCCTGCTTCCTCTGCCTGTTTAAGAAACCTTGAGACTTTTGGCCGTGACAGGACA
>CAYWHL010000093.1:0-9142 GCA_964457995.1 uncultured Methanoregula sp.
GAGGCCTGCATCCTGAACGTGCCCTGCATTACGCTGCGCGAGAACACCGGGCGGCCGGAAACGATCGGTGCCGGGGCAAATATCCTTGCGGGTACCGACCCTCAGCGGATTGTCTCTGCGGCAGAATCCATGCTTTCATCATCCCGGCAGTGGCAGAACCCGTATGGTGACGGGACAGCAGGGGAGCGGATTGTGAGGATTTGTGAGGAAGCAAAGCAGGATTGAAATCCTGTGCCCCGATCTCCTGATTGTTTTCTTTTTAGCCTGATCAGCTGGTACAAAAAAATGTCACCCGAACTTTCATTCGTATCTATACTACCCAGGATCATGGCACGTCTGTTGAAATCATCGTTTTACCGAAAGTTTAAACGTTATTAATTCAAAGAGGAGCATGTAATTTGGATAGTATATTTAACTTTTTTCCTGGAACCGGATCATGGCAAACGATATTAGAGCATCATTGACGGAATCGCCAGGTTGCCTGAATAAAAAAGCAGATGAGATCATGCTTGTAATCCCGGCATATAACGACGGAATGACACTGGGGAGCGTGATCATCAAGGCCAGCCCCTTTGTCTCCAGGATTATCGTTGTTGATGATTGTTCCCGGGACCGGACCATGGACGTTGCCGAACTCTCCGGTGCAGAGATCATACGGTTCCAGCAACCTTCCGGGAAAGGTGCTGCCTGTATCGAAGGGCTGAAACTGGCGTACCGGCTTGGATGCAGTAGTGCAATTCTCATCGATGGTGATGCACGGAACAAGACGCGCGAGATACCCTGGCTGATCTCACCCATCCAGAGGGGTGATGCCGATGTTGTCATTGGTTCGCGGTACCTGGAGGTGACTGGTCCTGTCTCAGTCTGCCAGCGTATCATCCAGAACAGTATTCATCCCTCAAATAACAAGGAGACTGCACCAAAAATAACCGATCCGCTCTCCGGGTTCATCGCCCTGAACCGGAAAGCTCTCGATGATCTCAATTTTTCCTTCGGCCTGTATGATTTCAAACAGAAATTTACCGAACACCTTATTAACAGAAGACTGCGCATCCATGAAGTTGCCGTTACTGAACGTCATGGCATTCCAAAAAAGGTGGGGTGGGATGATTCTGTCAAGATTGTTGCGGCACTTCCCGCTTTAAATGAAGAAAAGTATGTTGCAAAAATCATAGCCGGAGCCCAGACCTATGTTGATGCCGTCATGGTCGTTGATGACGGGTCCACTGATGGGACTGCCGCAATTGCCCGGCAGATGGGAGCATATGTTGTCAGCCATGAAAAGAACAGGGGATATGGTGCCGCGCTCCAGACCATCCTTTCAACAGCAAAGAACCTGAACCTCGAAGCAGTCGTAGTCCTTGATGCAGACGGGCAGCACGATCCTGACGAGGTTGAAAAAGTCCTCGAACCTCTCCTCTATGGTGCTGATATTGTTGTTGGCTCCCGCTTCCATGATACAACCAAGAACAACATTCCCTTTTACCGGGAGGTCGGCATGAGAGTGCTTGGCACCGCCACAGCAGCGGCCGGTGTGGAAAAAGTCACGGATACGCAGTCCGGCTTCCGGGCATATAGCAATAAAACCATCAGCGCAATCAATATCAGCGGTACCGATATGTCTGCAGGATCGGAAATACTTGTGCGGGCCCAGGAACAAGGGTTGAAAATCGAAGAAGTTTCGATTCATGTACGGTATGATAACGAAAAAACTTCACCCCAGAATCCAGTCAGACATGGTGTTGTGGTCCTTTACAATATCATCGGCATGATCAGTTATCGCCGCCCACTTCCGGCGTTCGGCATTCCGGGGTTAATCCTTTTTATCATTGGATTCGCTGCATCTTCGTCTGCATTTGCCGAATATTATCTTACGACAAGATTCCCGTTTACCTTATCGATGATGGGGGGTATTTGTCTGATCCTGGGGATTTTATTGATCATAACCGGTCTGATTCTGAATGCAATTGTTGTCATGCTGCCAAAGAAATAACAGGTGAGAATGTGGAAAAAACAGATTTGAGTAAGAACGTGAGAAATACAGTGAAAGCACGATCACGCTCTCACGGGAGGTTGTATGCATGACTTCAAACCGGATTCTCGTAACAGGTGGGGCAGGATTTATCGGGACAAACCTTGTCCATGAATTGCAGTCCCGTGGGCGTGAAGTCCTTGCTGTTGACCTTCTTAATACCGAACGGGACAACTATATCCGTGCCGATGTGAAAAATTACCGCCAGATCGAGAGGATTTTTGAAAAACAAAAATTCGACTATGTCTATCACCTCGCCGCTGAATATGGCCGCTGGAACGGTGAGGACTATTACGAGAACCTCTGGCAGACCAATTGCATCGGCACCAAGCATATGCTCCGGCTCCAGGAAAAATTAAAATTCAGGATGATATTTTTTTCCAGTGCAGAGGTATACGGTGACTTTGAAGGAAAAATGTCCGAGGATGTGATGGTCAATAATCCCATCAGGGACACCTACCAGATGAACGATTATGCCATCACCAAGTGGGCCGGTGAGCTGATGTGCATGAACTCGGCAACCATGTTTGGGACGGAAACGGTCCGGGTACGACCGGTCAACTGCTATGGCCCTCACGAACATTATACCCCGTACCGGGGCTTTATCCCGAAGTTTATCTATCATTCGCTCTTCAACAAGCCCTACACCGTATTCAAAGGCCACAAACGGATCATCGATTTTGTCGAGGATTCCTGCCGGACCTGGGCAAATATCGTGGATAATTTCATTCCCGGTGAGGTCTACAATGTCGGCGGCAGTCCCGAGTGGGAGATGGATATCAGGGAATACTCCGATCTGATCCTGAAAGCAGTCGGCAGGGATGATTCGCTTGTGCACTACGAAGAGGCAGAGCCATTCACCACGAAAGTGAAACATATGGACTTTGCCAAAGCGGTCCGTGACCTGAAGCATAATCCAATAGTTCCACCAGAAGAGGGAATCAGGAAGACAGTGGCGTGGATGAAACAGTATTACCGGATTGAAAAATGATCAAAGTTACATAAATTAACGACCCCCATTAATTTTATTGATTTTATTAATTTTCACCCGTGGTGAACAGATGAAGACCGTAAATCCCTACAGCGCAGAACACCCAGTTCCCCCGGAAAAATTTGCCGGGCAGATTCTTCAGGTTGGTGCGTTTAATAGGTTTATTACCGATACAATTGACGGCAATTCCAAAAATTACATAAATAACAGGTATGCTGTGATTTCTGTTATTTTCCGGTCCTTGTGGGTGGCGCAGTGATCATGAATCCCTATAGTGCCGAGCATCCCACGCCACCAGACACGTTCGCAGGCAGAAAGGAACAAATCACCCAGTTTTCCGGATTTCTCTCAGATACACTTGATGGCAACTCGAAAAACTGCGCAGTACTCGGACGTTGGGGAATAGGAAAAACCTCGCTTTTGCGGTTTTTCAAGTATATGACAGAAAACGCGGGATGCATTGCCACGATTATTCAACTAGGAGAGGGCACTATTTCTTTATAATTCTGCACATATGACCCTGTTTTCAAATACAGGTACACATAAGTCATAAGAAAAGAAATCAAAGTATCATACATGACTACGGTGAAAATTGATTCCCATATTCAATCCGGGCACGATAAGTCAACAGACTCTCCATTAGTACCTGTGGAGATAGTGCGGAGTATGATTCGTGAGGTTGGTAAATATCACGTAAAAGACGCCCGGATGATATTATAGTCAAGAACCTATGGTTTAAGACAACTCGAAATATTAAATGGGTAAAAATTGGTCGAATCTGGGAAAAAAGAGGTTATTGCGGTCAAAATGATTGAAACAGAATTAAAAGTAAGGTCTTTGACTATAAATTCACGGTTCAAAGATAAATTTAGCGACATTGTTCATGAAACCAGGAATGAATAAACGACTTTTCCTTGATACAAGCGCTTTTTTTTTAGGAATATCATGATGAAGAAGGGTCTGATCATCTTCATGGTATTTTCGAGCAGGCAAAAAATGGCAGGGTTATCCTGTGTATCTCTATCATAACTATTAGCGAAGTTTTAAATGCTCTGGATAAAATCAGGAAAAGACGGATTATTTCTGATTCTGAATGTCAAATAATTGCTGATGTGATACTTTCCGATATTGTAGAACTGACAAAAACGAGGAAGAATGGAGATACATGAGGTGAAAACCTCTATTATCCGTGCATCATGGGATCAAATTCTCACAAATCATCTATCTGCGATAGATGCTATTCAGGTAATAACTGCTCGGGAGTCCGGTGCTGATATTTTTCTGGCCGCTGATCGATATCTGTTAACCCAGATGCAGGAAATCGGACTCAAAACATGGAATGTCGAAGAAAATTTATGACTTCTGTTCTTGTCCTTGGAGGATATCGGCAGGAATGACTCAATTGTTACCTGGAAAGAGGAAGAGCCTTTCACACAAAGGTGAAAGACGATGGACTTTTTAAAAAACCGGTCACGAACGCAGTGTGTCACCAAAACTATTGAAGACCCGTGGGGAAAAATAATTATCAGGATGTTTTCGCCCGGATGGACCACAGAACCGGCCGGGTTGTGCTGAATGAAATATTTATTCCCACAGGACACTTAAATCCTGTTGAACGTGGCTGTATGGGATTTTTTTTACGCATCATCTCTGGCGCATCACGGCGTTGATCCTCATCTGTGCGGGTATGGTCTGCACAGCCTCAGCGGTGGTTATCACCGGATCGCCATCCCACGTGATGCGGGGGGAACAAATCACGATTGATATCAACGGGCTTTCCAACAGTTCTGAGTTTTTTCTTCTCATTGAAACCACCCTCCAAATTATCCCGGGACAACAATTCCTGTTTGAGACAACGGATTTTGTCATGCCCATAACACTCAATAACGGGCAGATTTCCGCAATGACAACCAGTCACAAAGAGCAACCTATTCTGCACAGAAAGGAACCACGGAAGTTTCGGTCACCCGCAATGCTGATGCAGACGGCGTATTTTCATTTTCTCAGGCACAATCCATACCGGCAGGCACATTTGATTTTATCCGCCTGCAGGGAACGCCGTTGCCCGATACAACCACGATCGTTTCCAGCATCCAGCTCCGCGGCAAAAAAACGGGTCCTGATGCGTCACGCCTCTCCTTTGGGGTCAACGGCGTTGACAATGGCAGGGTCCGGCTGATCGTGTTCATTGACGGTAACCAGGCCCTGCACCACACCGTGACTATCGGAAATGGCATCCCCTCAGGCCAGGCAACAACCGCTCCGCCATCCCCCACCGTTGTCCCTCTCTCTGCCGGAGTAACGCCGACCCCGACTCCTGCTGGTACACGTCCCCTGCAAACATTTTTTTCCGTTGATCGTGCTGCCTCGCTCACCGTACAGGGAGTGGAATATGCGGGCCTGGTGCCGGTAACGGCAACCGGAGTCCCCACAAACTGGATTTTAGTCAGCGATGCCTATACGATCGCGCCGGATTCACTCGTATTCTCACCTGCCGCAACGATCTCGTTTCTGATACCCGGACAGCGTACGGCTCCCGCGTACTTCATCGGCAGGTACCAGAACCGCCAATGGGTGATAGTCCCCGGTACCGCACAGGACACTGCGATTGTTGTCGCAATCGACAGCGCAGGCACCTATGCACTTATGGCATACAAGACGGCGGGCACGGTCCCGGCTGCGGCACCTGCACAGCCGACCGTTTCTGCCGGCACGCCGACTTTTAACGGCACACGAACGAATGTGCCCGTCACGCAGGAGACCTCCCCGGCTGCAACAAAAACACCGCTGAGTGCTCTGCCGGTTTTTTGTGCGCTCGCGATCGGTGTCGGGATGGTAACCAGGAACAGGAAATAATATTTTTTTACCATTTTTTTTGAAGATTTTTTAATAAAGCTCTGGTGAAACCTTGTACCCTGCCGGCTTATGGTGCCCTTCGTGAGGTACGGGACACGGTACAGGGGTTATACTGAGAGGTTCAACAAAGCCGGTTTTTCTTGTTATTTTTTCCCGGATCCCCCGGGCGTGGTTCTCGCAAGAGAACAACCCTCAAAGGGGAGATACGAAAAAAGGACTTTTTTAAAAAGGGTGTGGGGGATTTTACCTTTTTTTATGGGTTATGAAATATCCTGCAAGACCAATGACCCCGATAACAAGGATACCCGGTATCATGGGGCTCTTGGTGGGTTGTGGAATGGGGGTACCAACCGGGGTTTCGGGTACGAGTGCAACATCGGTGGCTGGGGTTGCCGGAGACGTTGCGGCCATGGGGGGAGTTTTGTAGAACAGAGCATAGATACTGAAGTGGGTGACGGAAGCACTGACATGATGCGTGATGGGATCAACAGTAGTCGGGACTGCTATCCATGCTCCTGCTGCTGCATCATAGAACCGGATGGTCATGGTATTGGGATCTCCCCCGGTTTTTGAGAGGGCCTCGGCCCATTGAGCGGGTGTGAGGGAAAACACAATCGTAACCGGCTGGCTGAATGTGGTTCCTGACGGTACACATTCCAACGAAAAGCCCGAGAACGAATAGACTCCGTCTTCAGCAGCAGGTACTGCAGCAGCGTCAATCGGAATTATGGATATGCCGGTAACGACTTGTCCGGTACTTGAGAGGACCCTGGTACCCGTCGGTATGGTTACCGTCGATGAGAAGCCGGCAGCAGGATCTGATTCAAGGGTATAGGTAGTGAGAACCTTCCCCTCCTCATTTTGCTGGAAGGTAATTTCGGTTGGATTTATCGCGGGAACCACGGGGACTCCAGATGCCTTGGTTGCAATGGGTGCACTATAACCTGGGTAATCGTTACTGCCCCCATCCCCACCATCATACACGGGGCGGGCCACTATCCTGAGGGTCGCCTCCAGTCTGGTTGTGGCACCTTGTTCTACCAGTATCCGAAGATTTCCCGTATTTACCCCGTTTAATGTGAATGTGAGGTATGCAGGATCATCAAAACCTGCTGAAACAGACGTACCACCTGCGGTATAGTCGATCCCGACCGTACTGCCCGATGGAGTGCCCGAAATTGAGATGGTTTTATACACCTGTCTGGTTATGTCCCTGGTGGTGGCGATGGTGTTGGGTGAACCGGCACCGGTTTTTGTGTATATGGTATCACTTGCATCCGTTACGGACAACGTAGTGGTACCGGGAATACCCGTTGTTGTCAGCGTTGTTGTTGCTGTGCCGGCAGAAAATCCAAAAGGCATGTTGAAATTACTCAACGTTACCGTCCCGGCATTCG
Organism: uncultured Methanoregula sp.; assembly: GCA_964457995.1. Classification (GTDB taxonomy): domain Archaea; phylum Halobacteriota; class Methanomicrobia; order Methanomicrobiales; family Methanospirillaceae; genus Methanoregula. The sequence continues at coordinate 7,277 of CAYWHL010000093.1, forward strand.
TTGCCATATCGGTTGATATCAGCTCTATCGTGAACGCGTCTGTTGCCAGAATCCCGTCAATCCGGATATTTACCGTGTCACCGGGATACACATTATTTATATCCGCTGGTGCAACACGTGTTGCCGTGAAGGCGGATACTGCCGGGATGCCGGCTAAAAGAAGAATGAATATAACCGTGATGGATAGGGTAAAACTCTTTTTTCCAGGATTATAATTTTGCATATACTTTACCAACCCTCATACAATACATGAATAATAGTCCTACTTTCTTTTTTTTATATATATTAATGATTCGACTGCACAACCATGGTTATGAGAGGCTGTCCAACAATTGTCATGACCCGTTGAACAGACTCGTTTTTCCCTTCCGGTAAAAATGGGATAAGCATAGTTCTCCCATCATCTCACTCTACACTATCCTCACGATCAGGTTTTCCTCATGATATCTGTTGTTCCCGGTACACGCCCGGAAATTATCAGGATGGCCCCGGTCATCCGTGCCTGTCAGCGAGCGGGAGCAGAGTATTCTCTCCTCCACACCGGCCAGCACTACTCCTGTGAGATGGACCGGATTTTTTTTAAGGAAATGGAATTACCCCCACCGCAGTATAATCCTGATGCCGGATCCGGAAGTCATGCAGAACAAACCGGCAGGATCATGACCGGCATCGAGAAATTGTACCAGGAGGATCCTCCGGATATCGTTCTTGTCCAGGGGGATACCAATACCGTTCTTGCCGGGGCTCTCGCAGCATCAAAGTTACCTATTCCGGTTGGACACGTGGAAGCCGGCCTGCGGAGTTTTGACCGTTGTATGCCCGAGGAGATTAACCGTATTGTTGCTGACCATAGTGCCGATTATCTTTTTGCACCCACCGATCTGTCGCGGCAGTACCTGCTCCGTGAAGGGATCGATGAGAAGAAGATCCATGTCACGGGAAACACGGTAGTTGATGCGGTTTTTTTATGAACCGTGCGATTGCAAAAAAGAATTCCCTGCTCCTCCGCGAAATGGGTCTCGATCCACAAGGGTACTTCCTCGTCACCGTTCATCGCGCAGAGAATGTTGATGTGAAGGCCCGTCTTCAAGGGATTATTACCGGGCTCTCCACTCTCAGCAAGGCCTTTGATATACCAGTACTATTCCCAATGCACCCCGGAACACAAAAAGATGATGAAAGTGTTCGGCATCGATTCGCGCGGCATTATGTGTATCCAGCCGGTAGGGTACCTTGAATTCCTGGAACCGGGAGCCAACGCGCGGCTCGTCCTCACCGATTCCGGGGGCGCCCAGGAAGAAGCCTGCATCCTGAACGTGCCCTGCGTTACGCTGCGCGAGAACACCGGGCGGCCGGAGACTATCGATGCCGGTGCGAACGTGCTTGCCGGAACGGATGCTGATTCAATTATCGAGGCGGTTCGTACGATGACCGCGTCATCCCGGACATGGAAGAACCCCTTCGGGGATGGGCACGCAGGGGAGCGGATCGCGGGATTTTGTGCGGGGATTGGACGGTGATTGGATTATTACCTGTTAGCTATCTGCGAATTTGCAGGTCCTGGAATTTTTTTTGTCCCAGAGCAATAACCGGTAAAAAGACGGGAGTATCATTGCTCCCAATTCTAAATAAAGATAATTTATAGTCAAAGACCTTACTTTTAATTCTGTTTCAATCATTTTGACCGCAATAACCTCTTTTTTCCCAGATTCGACCAATTTTTACCCATTTAATATTTCGAGTTGTCTTAAACCATAGGTTCTTGACTATAAATCCAAATAGGTGGATACAATCAGGATACGTTTTAAATCTTCCCTGGAACTCAAACATGATTGAACGACTCATGGGTGAGATCTCGAAACGTGT
>CAYWHL010000094.1:0-9058 GCA_964457995.1 uncultured Methanoregula sp.
TTCTACGCATGTAGGATTATAAAATGACCATTTTCCCATCTCATCTCTCCGGTTTTGTACTGCCAAGATTTGTCATAAATGCATTCCGGTTTTCAAGGGGAGTGCTTTTCGGGCGGCCGAGATCTGGACGTGCTCCCCGTTTGATCCGGATTTCAAGAAGTGCAGGGCCGTCTATCATCAGGAAACGACTCATGGCCTTTTCAATATCAGCCGGTTCAGAAACGGAGAGAGCCTCGCGATACCCGCATGCTTGTGCTATCAGAGGAATATCTATACTGAAACAGACCGTTGGTTGGCCTCCGACCGAATCGTGAGCTCCGTTATTGAATACAACATGAATAAAATTTTTCAACCCCGATTGACCAATAATCGCAAAGGCGCCCATATGCATTATTGCAGATCCATCACCATCGAAACAAAATACGCGCCGATCCGGTCTTCGGGCTGCCACACCCATGGCGATTGATGATGTATGGCCCATGGAGCCAACAGTTAAAAAATCATTCCCATGCCCTTCCCCGCGAATCTCCCGGTATTCATACAGTTCGCGTGAAAGTTTACCGGTGGTGGAAATCACAAGATCTCTGGAGTCAAGAAGATTGATTATGATCTTCATCGCCTCTTCACGACTCATCCCATAATTTGTTTTAATCTCTTTCTGCAATTTGTAGGTGAAGAAGACATCAGAAGATACCACTAAAACAACCGGCATCATCCGCTCCTTCATAATCTGACAAGCGCGTGTTATCACAGTTTCGGGATCTTTTGTGTTTTCATCAAGAACAAAACTGGGCAATTCCAGTGTTTCCAGCATTTTGATAAGGATTCGACCTTGTTTTATATGCTGTGGCTCATCTTTTTTCCCGGGTTCACCACGCCATCCAACCATAATCAGCATCGGAATACTATATATTTCAGGGTCCGCAAGTGACAATAGGGGGTTGATTGCATTACCGATTCCAGAGTTCTGCATGTATACCAGTGCAGGTTCACCCCCGGCAAGAAACCAGCCCGCTGCAAGAGCAATTGCATTCCCCTCATTCGCTGCAATGATATGGGTCTGTTCCTCCATGTGATCAGTTACATACGCACAGAAATCTTTCAGCAATGAGTCAGGCACTCCCGTAAAAAAAGTAATCCCCTGATCCTTCAGGATAGTAAACGCCCGATCTGGTGAAAGCATCATTTACTCCCGGGAATCAGTTCAAGGCATTCATTGATCGACATGAGCTTCGAATCTGTCTCGAAAGATCGCTGATGGATTAATATGCTCTTTGCAGTGTCAACCATTGCAGGGTATGCAGCCCGGATGAGATGATTGGCATAAATTACTACATTAACTCCGGCATGACTAAGCTCATCTTCCGTCACAGAATTATAACTGGTAGGGACAACAAACAGAGGAACTTTTTGTGTAAATTGTTTATATTCTGCACAGAATGCAAAAATTTCATCCGGAGTCTTTGCTCTGCTGTGAATCAGAATACCATCTGCACCGGCGTTAATATATGTACGTGCACGATCGAGAGCATCTTCTAATCCTTTATCGAGGATTAAACTCTCAATCCTGGCTATTATCATGAAGTCCTCAGTAATCTGGGCCTTTTTGCCGGCCCGGATTTTGAGAGTGAATTGTTCTATTGTATCCTGATTTTGAAGAACATCATTTCCAAAGAGTGAATTTTTCTTAAGACCTACTTTATCTTCAATTATCACTGCTGAAATTCCAAGACGTTCCAGTGTTCGCACAGTAAATTGAAAATGTTCCGGTTTCCCTCCAGTATCTGCATCATAGATAATGGGTTTCGTAGTCACTTCGATTAAATCATTCAATGTAGATACACGTGCTGAAACATCAACTGCTTCAATGTCCGGTTTTCCCTTGGCAGTGGATTCAGTGAGACTGCTCGCCCACATACCATCAAATTCTCTTCTCCCTTTTTCAGTATTGATTCCAATATTTTCTACGATCAATCCGGTTAAACCATTATGCGCCTCAAGTAAGCGCACGATTGGTTTGGCCTTTAAAAGACGTCTTAAATTATTTCTGCGAGTCTCGGGTGTTATACCATGTTCCTTAATTGCGGTATTCAGCTGGGTTGACGAGATGCCTTTTGTGTAAGGAACCTCAACAAGTTTACCCCCCCACTCCGCGAGTGTGTTAATAACTGCCAGTCGTACTTCTTTTTGGACGCCTTCCCGCCAGTCATCCCCATGAACAACAAAATCCGGGCGGTATTTTCGTAGATTTGGGACATAATCGAGTTGTTCTTGTGGAACAACGCATTCCACGCCTTTAAGATTTTCAATGATAAATTTTCGTTGCTCATAAGTCATATAGGGCAGGCGTTTATAGCTGGCTATTGCTGTGTCAGTAAGTACACCCACGGTCACTTTACCAAGCGCCCTTGCATGCTGAATTACATTCAGGTGTCCGGGGTGAATTATATCGGCACTCATTCCAACATATACCGTTTTTTCGTTAGACGTGGTTCCATCCCCCATTTAATCCTGTTTTATCATGATCCTTAGAATATTTTGAAGCAGTTATGATTGTTAAAGCTGTTCTATAAATCAACACAGAATCGTTATAAACAAAAAATAAACAAATATTGGGAATGCAGGGAAAAATGTTTATTACCCTCAAAAAATTTTTCATATGTCTTTGTGTATTCTCTAAAAAACTCAACATTTGTCGCAATAATTGTAAAATGAGGGGGACTCCATGCAAAAAACTTTGTTTTACGATAGCAAATATTAATGGCCCCGTTAATTTTTTATGTAATATTGGAAAACTCTGAAGTATTATCATATTAGATGACTTATTTTTTGTTCAAATCGGTCTGTAATTGTTTCCCAACTATTATTTTGGACAAACTTTTTACATTTCGCTCCTTCAAGTTGAACAACTTGTGTTTTAATCATATCCAACGCTTCAGAAAGACAGTGTTGCGGGTTATCACAATACCTTAACCCATTTTCATACCCGAATTCCTTCATCACGCCATACAGTTTCGTTGCTACGATTGGCTTCCCCATCGCCATGTACTCATACATTTTAATTGGGACTATATCGTGCATGATCTCATTGTCATGTGCAGGGAGGAGACAGATATCAGCAGCGGCGATAAACGTCGGGATTAGATTATAGGGCTGTTTGCCAGCAAGGATCATATTTTTTTCAAGATGATAGTCTCCGATAAGTTTTTTGAGATTTTCATAGGCATCCCCATCTCCAACAATCAAGAGTTTAATATTGGGTGTGGTTTCTTTGATCTTTGCAAGTTCCAGGGCAACCTCATTCAAACCGGAGAAATGATAGAGCCATCCCATGAAGAACAAGACGAAATCATCTTTCTTGATATTATATTTCTCACGGATACTCGTGCTATCAACTTTTTCGGGATCGAATTGTTCGAGATCGATGCCAGCCCGGATCACATCTGTCTTCTCCCGCTGTGCTCCCATGCGGATGGTATATTCCCGCAGACCTTCGTTAATAGAGAGCACAAAATCCGCATGCCGGATATTCCAGCTCTCAATCCATTTTCCGAGGGGTTGCAGGAACCGGTAAGGGACGAGCCGATAATCGATATCGATGGAATAAAATAGCAACGGGATTTTATTTTTTTTTCCGGCCCTGAATGCCAGAAACGTTGTAAGAATGTCATTACCCCAGATAAGATCGGGTTTAAATTCCCTTATCTGACGATTAATTTCCTTTCGATAGGTAAAAACCATGGACACGTAATCGAGAATAGGAATTTTAAGTATCGATGGACGAATTACCATAATATTTGCGTCATGAATAACTCGTGAAACGGACCGTATTTGTCGTTTGGATACCAACTCTTTTATGCCCTCTTTCTGCCACAATATCTCATAATCAATAACCCGTATTTCATGCCCCCGTTTTGCCAGACGTTCAGCTAAATGAGTGTGCTGGATAGGGAAACGCTTGACCCAGTCTGTATCCTGAATGATGAGGATCTTCATGGAACGCCACCTGCTGTATGGGACGAATATTGTCTGGGTGCTCTGTTGATGGTCGATACAAGCCGATTCGCATCCACGCTAACCACTTGAGCGTACCATTCAATAGAGTCGAAACGCGGTTTATTCTCTTCTCTGACAATTTTCATAGCCTCGTCCCGCTTCAGCTTCCCTTCGCGGATCTGGTGGCTCCTGATGACATCGAACTCGGTAAAACCGGCCATCGTGAGGTAAATGTAGTTATAGATGGCAGCCGTGCCGTCGTCCGTCCTCCAGGTGGCGATAGTATCCTGCTCCTGCTCCCAGTCGAACTGCTGTCGAATCGTGGTGAGGATAGTCTCTTCGTCCCACTCCAGATAATTGAAGAGGTAGACGTAGTCGTCGAGGAGTAGGTAGCTCGCGTAGAACGCGAATAAGGTGTCGAAGATGGAACTGTTGATGTAGCTCGGATTTGTCAGGAAGTTTTTTGCGTAGTAGAGCATCATCTTTAACTTGTCTTTGAAGGAAATACCGGTCATGCGATACTCGGCATCAGCGGAACCGGCCGAGCGGTTCACCCCGCAGAATCCGAGTTTAAAAATGCCTGTTGCTTCTTCACCTTCATACCCCCCACAGAAAATAAACAACTTGATATTATTTTCCTCACGAATTGTATGGAAGTAATGGTAAAATTCTTTATCCCCGGCCATTAAAATCGGAACCATCCCAAGATCTGGCTTTTTCAACCATGCTTCAAGATTTTTCCGGATGTTCTCTCGTTTTTTCTTGATATCTGCCGAGATAACAATCTGCTCGATACCCAGATTTCCGCAGACTCTTGCTTGATTCCGGCGTGCAAGGTCTGTCACCATTCCCCAGTCATAGATGAAGGTGATTGGGTTCAATTTCAGGGTATTTTTTATATAATACAAACCATAGGAACTGTCTCTTCCCCCACTGAAGCCAAGCAGGCAGTCAGGTTCACCGTTGTCCCTCCTGAAGGTAGCGGCAATTTCTTCGAGAGCCCCTTCTCCTTTGATCTGCGATCCACGTTTCGCGAACATCCTGCAATGATTGCAAACGCCCTGTTCATCAAAAGTAATAAACGGTAATGTTTCCGGCAACAAACACCGGGTGCATCGTTTGAGATGAACCTCTCCTGAATAAAGCCGCTCCCAGGTTTTTATCATTGCCTGTTTTGTCTCATCCCGTAGGACATTGCTGGTTAGAGGCAGGATTTTATCGGGTGAAGACAGATCCTCAAAACCGATCGGTTGAATATATGATTCAGGAATTTCTGTAGCAGGAGGAATATCCGGTTTAAGCGGAAAATCAAATAGTTTAAGATTTTCAAGATCGACTAAACAACCGAACCCTGCCTTTACCTGAGAAATTGATGTATCATCGAAAAATTCAGCAATATCCTTATTTTTGATTAATTCTTTCAGAATATATTTTTCGGAAGCAAAAATAAGCAGTGATTTATCTTTGCTCAGTGAAAGAAAAAGAGATCCCGTATTCGTCCCAATAAAACTGTAATGAGAATCATCAAATAAAATTACCACTGATGCCGATCCACGGATAGTTTCGAACGTATTTTGGGCTGCATGCATAAGGGAGCCGGTCCTTTTCCGGAATACCTGAAATAAACCTAAAAAAGCTTCAGTATCTACATCAAACTGTTTTTTAATCTCAGGAAACCGGACCCATATCTCCTTATCATTTACGATAATACCGTTATGAACTCCGATAGAACCGTCTTTTATCACGGGTTGATTATTCGAGTTCAATTCGCTTTGACCATTGGTCACAAGTCTTGAATGACAGATAATTGAAAGGGGTAACGATGAATCTGATGTCCAGTTAACGAAGGATTTTTCTAAAATATCTTGGTACTTTTTCGATTTGATGAGAGATGAAGCAGGAAGGGGCTCTTTTAAAACATATATTGAATTATGAGTTTTTAGTGCAATACCTGCAGCCTCTTTCCCACGCGATTCCGAAAGCCTGAACAGGTTATTCACAATATTTTTTACGTGAGATGGAGAAATTTTTGAATTATTGCTGACAAAAAGACCAAATATTCCGCACATAAAAATCCTTAAAAATTAAAATTCCGCACTCTTCTCTATAGTATTCCAGTTCTCCACAAACCACCGATATGTCTCTTTCAACCCATCGTCAAATTTCATCGTTGGTTTGTACCCGAGTTTATTCTCCGCTTTGGTAATACACGATAGCAACCGTGTCTTGACATCCCAGTCCCTGCGCTGGGTGAACTTAATCCCTGCGGCATTGCCCGTCAGGGTATTCACGGCATTCGCCATGTCAATGACCCGCTGCTCTTTTCCAGCTCCAAGGTTGAATGCTTCTCCAACCGCTTCTTTTCGGACTCCCATAGACAGCAATCCATTAACAATATCGCCGACATAGGTCCAGTCCCGGGTCTCCGTCCCGTCTCCGGTAATGGGGAGAGCCTGGCCTTTCATTGCCCAATAGAAGAAGTTGGGTATCACATTCCGGTACTTACCTGGTACTTCCCCCGGTCCATAGGAATTGAAGAACCGGGCATTGACAATCGGAAGACCGTAGAGGTTGTGGAAATAATTGGTATAGAGTTCCCCGAGGAGTTTGGTGACCTGGTAGGGCGTGTGGAGGTGAATGGAGACATCATGTTCTTCAAAGGGCATTTTCGATTCAAGCCCGTAGACCCCGCAACCGGATGATGAATACACGAACCGTTTCACGCCAACAAGTTGTGCATATTGCAGCACCTTCAGGATGCCGATACCATTGATCATCAGGTCTTTTTCAGGGTTATCGACAGAATTCTGGTTGGCAAAATGGGCAGCAAGGTGGAATACATAGTCAGGCTTTTCCTTAAAGACCCGTTTCAACATCGCATCATCGAGAATATCACCCTCAACAAACATCGTTTCAGGAGTATTGGGGATATTCCATGCATATGATGAGGACAGATTATCAAGGATGATAATTTTTTTTGCACCCAGCGTGGAGAGTTTCCTGCAGAGATTCCCCCCGATCGCACCTGCTCCCCCGGTTACGAGGATAGTCGAATTGTTATAAAATTCCGAATAGTCTTCCATAGTAATCACCTTTTTTAACAAGAATCACATACAGCAGCAGCGAGAAATTTTGCGTCTCATTTGCGTCTCATTTGCGTCTCATTTGCGTCTCATTACTTAAGAACATAATAGATCCCCCTGCCAACTCCAGCTCGTTCGATCATGTCTTTGGAGACAAGTTCTGTCAACTCCCTTACAGCCGTATTCTTGGAAACCCCTAATAAATCCATACATACGATTCTTGAAATATTGCCGTGATTTTTTAAATAGTCGATAATTTTCCGTTGCCTGTCACCCAGCATCTCAAGTTCCTCATTCTCAAAATTCTTTTTCGTTGAAAACAAGGTGACGAGTGTACTGTTCCCGCCGGATAGTATCTCCGGCATCTCAGGCTTCAGAGGATGGCTGCGGTGCTCTTCAATAATCTTGTCCCAACCCTCACCCATCTCTTCGATATAGTTCACCCTGGCCAGCAGACTGGCGATTACGGGGTTGCGGGAATACTGCGAACTTGCTATGTTTTTTGCAGTTACTCCTTCAGGCAGTCCACCGATGTTAGAGAACTCTATCCTGTCATCAAACATCTTGATAATTATTTTTCCACACTGGTCTTCATAGTCCCGGTGACACACTGCGTTCGTGACCAGTTCCCTTAAAGAAAATCTCCCATATTCGGGAAGATCCGTCCTCTTTACGTCACCGGGAGAGAGCCGGGACATCAAAGCAGTATGCTCCATCAGGTATGCATAGCAATTATCGATCTGTTCGAACAGATTTCCCAGAAACTCCTTATAGTCCAGTTTTTCCCCGCCAACTGCTGTGCCCATGTATCTGGCCAGTGCGATATATGAATTGGGGAAGAATTTCAAAGGGTTTCTGCCGAACAAAAGGATACCCGCGTTCGTTGGTTTGCCGGAGATCGTTGTGCGTGCTGCTCTCAAAAAATCCTGTGCCGATGAAGCAACCTTCTTTCCAGAAACTCGCTCGTAAAGAGGGATAAATTCATTCTCAACAAATTCCCAGTCGATATCGTCCTGTATCGCATTTTCGCATATCCGTTCATCCCAGCTCAACTTCTTTTTATCTTCCTTAACCATCTTCCTACTTTCGTGCGAGGATACACTCTGGTTACTTCTGCCAACGCGCTTGTAAGCATTATCATTAAAAAAAACAGGTTTTTCCGGGCTTTCCTTCACTTCAACAAACAGGAGGGTACTGTTTTTAAATTGTATAGTTCCAAGGGACGGATATGCCGGAGGGTCGGAATTTCTTTTTATAAAACCCGCGAGATCTTCCAGAGTTTTTCTCCCAACATCGACTCCCATGATCTCTCCCCGATCGCTTACTCCCATCAGAATGGTTCCTCCATTATTATTGGAAAATGCGGAAATGCTCTCCATTATTTTGTCCTTCTGAAATAACGAGGGCTTGAACTCCACCTTTTCGGACTCGCCGTCTGAAATCATCCTGGCTATATCCATAATTATACCCGTTTCCCGTTAACCCAACTCATTTTTTTCATGTATCAGCTATGCCGCAGAAAAATAAAAAATTCCCCCCTTGCCATAACTTTGGGAATTTTTGGAACTTTTTCCGGGGAAACCACTTGTTTTGCGCTACTGGGATTTTTCATGGATTAATTTTTCACCACGGGTGAAAATTAATAAAATCAATAAAATTAATGGGGGTCGTTAATTTATTGGTCGTGTCACAACATCGGCTAAGATTTCATTGGTAGCATAGATTCCTAAGCGTTGCATGATATCAATCTTTTCGAAAATGGATTACGGCAAACCCAACAATAAAACCGGTCAATGAACCGCCGCGGGGGCGTCCCTTCGGGGGCGGCGGCAGCATCCTAAATCTGGGTGAGTGGCAAAGTTCACACTAAGCGTGTCATCATTCCCAATTATACGACAGATTTCAAAGACTTTCAATATCCATAGACAGCAGAACTGTCATCTTTGAGACATAGTGGTGTCCCATCTTTTCGTTACGAA
>CAYWHL010000095.1:0-9014 GCA_964457995.1 uncultured Methanoregula sp.
TGAAGACCGCGGTAAAAGAGGTCATCGGCACGTGTGTCAGCGTCGGAGTTTCAGTTGACGGCAAGAAACCCAAAGAGGTTCTCGCCCTCATCAATGAAGGCAAGTACGACAGCGTTCTTGTGAAATAAACAGGAGAAAACCATAGGAGATCGAAAGGTCGAAAGAACTATGGAGGAATCTGATGGTTGATAGGACCAAAATTTTGGAAGCCGTGAACACGGCGATTGAGAAGGCGCCAGAGCGTAAATTCTCTGAGAGCATCGATATTACCATCAATCTCAAGAATATCGATATGGCGCAGCCGAAAAATCGTATTGACGAGACGATTCTTCTTCCCCACGGGATCGGCGAAAAAATCGAGATTTGCGTTATCGGGAAAGGAGATATTGTCACCCAGGCAAAGGATGCCAAGGTTGATCTGATTATCGGCCCTGAAGAAGTTGAGCGGCTCGGCGGAGCACCCCGCGAAGCACGGAAAGTTGCCAGTACGTACCGGTATTTCCTTGCAGAGATGGGTGTCATGCCGCAGGTCGGAAGGTTCTTAGGTCCCCGGCTAGGCCCGAGGGGCAGGATGCCAATGCCGATTGCAGGCGGGACGGACATCCGCCCGATTGTTGAGCGTCTGCGCAAATCGGTGAAGATAAGGACAAAGGATAAGATGGTCTTCTCTACAAAGGTCGGTTCAACTGGAATGAAGCCTGAACAGGTCGCTGAGAATATTGAGGCGATCATCAAGAGAATTGAAGCCGTTCTCGACCAGGGTCCGCTGAATGTCCGTTCTGTTTTTGTCAAGACGACTATGGGTCCCGCAGTGAGGGTGGAATAATGGCGTTGTATGCACACCACCTCCCCGCATGGAAGAAGGATGAGGTCGCTGATATCAAGAAGAATGCAAAACAGTTCTCGTTGATCGGACTTGTTGACATATATGGTATCCCGGCACAGCAGGTGCAGCAGATCCGCAGGAACCTGCGGGGTAAGGCTGTCATCAAGGTGACCAGGAACACACTCATCAAACACGCGTTCGAAGAGATCGGTGGCGATATAAAAAAGCTCACAAAATATGTGAACGGTCACTCGGCGATCATCTTCACGAACGACAACCCGTTCAAGCTCTTCAAGCAGCTGGAAAAGACCAAGACGAAGATGGCGGCAAAGGCCGGTGAAAAAGCACCGGAGGACATTGTTATCGACAAGGGCCCGACCAGTTTCAAGCCGGGTCCGATCGTCGGCTTGCTCCAGCAGGCTGGCATACCGGCAGCCATTGAAGGCGGAAAGGTCAAGATCCGCGAGACCAAGACCGTCGTGAAGAAAGGCGGCGTTATTTCGGCAAAACTTGCTGCCGTCCTGGTCAAGCTCGATATCAGACCGATGGACGTCGGGCTTGCACTCCAGGTGGCATATCATGATGGCGATATCTTTGAACCATCCGTGCTTGCCGTTGATGAAACCGTCATCCTCGGACAGATCCAGCTTGCGGGACTTCAGGCGTTCAACCTGTCGGTTAATGCAGCAATCCCGACGAAGGATACGATGGGCGCAATCCTGACAAAAGCGGTCAGGGATGCACGCGGTCTTGCCGTTGAAGCAGCGATCTATGAGAAAGATGTTGTTGATGCGATTATTGGTAAAGCGTACAGAGAAAGCCAGGCGGTTAAAAGCCTGGTAAAATAATTTACAGATATAGAGGTGAACAAGATGGAGTATATCTATGCAGCACTTCTCCTGCACAAGGCAGGCAAGAAGGTCGATGAGAATGGCGTCAAGGCAGTCCTGAGCGCCGCAGGTGTAACAGCAGACGAATCACGCGTAAAGGCACTCATTGCAGCGCTCGATGGCGTAAACATTGAGGATGCAATCAGCAAGGCCGCCGTAGCACCGGTTGCAGCAGCACCCGCAGCAGCAGCAGGCAAGGCAGCACCCGCAGCAGCTGAAGAAGAACCAGAAGAGCACAAGAAGGAAGACGAAGAGAGCGGTATGGCAGGGCTCGGTGCCCTGTTCGGATAATTCTCTTTTTTCCTATTCTTACGTAAAGACCGTTTCTTGTTTTTATTTTCCCTTCCCGTGGATTGTTTTTGGTATGCCGCAGGATTACCGGTTCAGCGCAAAATATAATACCAGATGAAGGGAACAGACATCCAGAGGTGGCAAACTATTTTTGGCTGGCTCTTAACACTCGGAATACTGTTCATCATTATTGCCGTTATATTCATGATTCTTGGTTTTATCGGCAGGATAGCATGGGCGATTGGGAAGTGGCTTATCATTATCTTTCTTATCCTCGCAATTATTTTCCTGATCTTGTGAAAATCCCTGCCATTTTTTCCAGTAGAACACCGGTATTGATGAGGCAAACCCAGGAAGCACAGGAGAAAGGGCAGTGCAGAAATAAGCAGAATTTTCTTTGTCAGACAGCCTCATGTGAGCGCCCTGACCGTTTCTCTCTCAGGAACGTCATTTGTCTGAATAGTATCCAGGCATCCTTGTCTCCTGACAAAAGAAAAGAGTGTGTGAACAAAAAGCAATAAGCAGGTTGAACCGACCGATTACATAAAAAGCAGCCCTACCCGAGCCTGACCGGACTTGTTTTCTCCGTCTCCTTTTCGACCACAACTGCTGTCCCGTACGCGAACAGTTCGGTCATGTAGCTAATCTCTGACGAATCGAATTGCACGCCGATGACCGCGTTTGCGCCAAGCTCTTTTGCATGATCCTTCAGCCGGCCAAGCGCCTGTTCACGCGACTGGTTCAAAAGTTCCGTATACTCGTGGATCTCTCCACCGGCGAGCAAGCGGAGGCCCGCGGTGATGTTGCGGCCAAGCCCCCGGCTCCTCACGATAAGCCCCCACGTGAACCCGATTGTCTTTGCGATCCGGTAGCCCGGAAGATACGGTGTGCTTACGACAATAATGTCGTCTGGCATTGATGTTATCCATGTACCGTTCGACTGATTATTATTCAAAGATTTTTTAGACACACTCAAAAGAGAAAAGAGGACACTGGATCTGACTCGTCTGATGTGTTTTTACGTAAACTACCTTTCTCACGTTTGTGACAGTCATGCCCCGCTTCAGACAGCACCGTACAGGATCAAGTTCTCCTCCTTACACCGGCACTCCGACATAAATGTTGTGCTTTGTCGCCACAATTTTCACCCGTACCTGCCCGGACTGTTTTTCGCAGTTGAAGACCGACACCACCCGGTTGCGGGCGACCCCGAGTTTTTCACCATGTATCCACCCCGGTGCCCGGACCTCGACTGTCACTTTCTCCCCTTTGGAAAAGACAAGCGGGATAAATGGCCGCCTTACCGTGCCAAAGTCCCTGGCCGGGTCAAGCCTGAGCGGTATCCCGAATTCCTTCTCCCACGGTCTGATGCTCCGGTTGAAGAACTGCCACCAGCTCTGGGCTTTCACTCCTTTGGGCGACCTGCCGTACCGGTAGCGCTCGAACTTCTGGATACCCAGCGGCGGGAAACGCTTGCCGGCACCGATCTCCTGTGCAAACCGGATCAGTTTTGGGATCTCAGCATCGTTGATTCCTGGTATATATACCGGTGCAATGAGCAGGTCGATCCTGCTCCTGACAACCGCTTTTGCCGCATCGGTAAGTTTTTCGATATCGTACGAGTCAACTCCTGCGAGTATCCGTGCCATTGCCGGTTCAAGAGCATGAAGAGAAAGGTTGATCCGGTCAAGGCCCGCCGATTCCAGTGCGGTAATCTTTGCCTCGTTGAGCAGGGTACCGTTGGTCTGGAGCGAGATGATACTTACCTCATTAATCCCCCTGAGCTCCGCAATGAGTTCGGGGAGCCGGGAGTACATCACCGGCTCACCCGGAGAATCAATGTGGCATTCTACCCCCGCTCCCTTGAACCGTGCAATTTCCTGCACTGCCTCCACCAGATACTCCATCTCAACTTCATAGCTGGTGGCACGCGTTGTTGATTCAGGGCCGGCATCGACAGAGCAGAACGGACAGTTAAGGTTACAGCCACAACTCGGGCGCACCTGAAGGAGACTCGTGCCCCGGTCAATGATGCCAAAGTAGAGCGAACCGATAAGCGGGATCTGTGATTCACGGGTTATTCTGAAGTGAGTCATGAAAAAGGGAATAATCTGAACTGGTGGTTATTTCTCATCTGTTTTTTACCCGGTATCCCTTCCACTCGCCACGGTACAGTACCGGATGAGGATTTTTCAACCGGGCAAATACAAATTCGAATGTTCCCCGGTCTACAAGGTCTCTTCCGGTTTTTGTGCAGTATCTCTTAAAAGCATCATAGAGTTCAGTACAGGAAATATATGCTGAAGGTTCCGGCACTAAAACATCCTCGCGGAATCGCCAGAATCCTTCAAACTCTCTTTCATCATCATCCTGCAATAGTGGATTCACCTGTTCAATTCGTACTTCGACTTCATTTCCTGGCACAACACTGTTGAGTTCGCAATAAATGTCCTGAACGGTTGTAAGACCCTGGCGGAGGTCGTTTAACTCCAGTTCAAGGTTTTTAATTTTCTTTTCCTGATTGATAATCCGGTCAGATAACTCCATGGCTCGTGATTTCCTTTTACTGTTTCATCTTTGATAAACTGTTCATCTTTTGTCAGGTTACCGGATACTTCAGCCCCTCTGTTCCAGCAGTTTCCCTGCATACACGCACTGCCCGAATGAAACACAACCGTCACCGAGCGGGTAGTCAGCGTTGATGACGCACTCATAGTTATGTGCCGCAATCTCTTTTTTGATTGTTTCCCTGATTGCATGGTTATAGACAACACCACCGGAAAGGGCAATCTTTTTTTCGCCATCCCGGTCTGCTGCATGAATAGCAAGATGTGCAATTCCACGCGCAAGGTTGTGCTGGAAGGAAGCGGCGATATCGCGGATTTGCCTGGTATTGCCTTCCTGTGCAGCCTGCATCCGCGCAAACGCCGTCTTCATCAGTGAACGGCTTGACAGGACTTCACACCCATCATGCGTCGTAAATATGAGGTCCCATTGTTCAGCATGTCCGCCGTATGCCGTGGATTCAAGTTTCATTGCAGGCTCCCCGTCATACGTTCTCTCACGGCATACTCCCAGCATGGCGGCTGCGGCATCAAGTACCCGCCCGGTGCTGGTTGTACTGGTTACATTGAAACCCCGCTCAACCTGTCTTTCAAGCAGACCAATCTCAATATCGGACCACCCTCGTGCAGACAGGTATGACAGGATCTGTTTTTCCGGAAGGATCCCGTACAGCATCCGTTCGGGAAACCGTGTTGCGAGATCCCCGCCGGGCATGGCTACCGGTTCAAGGTGAGCGACCCGTTTGAGATCCGGCACCTGCCCGGAAAAGATTTCAGACCCCCATACCGTCCCGTCATCACCATAACCAACACCATCAATCGCGATACCGATGCAGGGTCCGGTGGTCGTCGCAGCGATGTGTGCACGGTGGTGCTGTACCGGGATCAGTTCAAGCCCGTGCTCTGATGCAATTTCGCGGGCAAAACGGGTGGAGAGAAACTGGGGGTGCAGATCATGGGCAATCGCATCAAACGTAGCTCCCAGGAGTCTCTGCAGGTTCCTGACGGTTTCCTGCAGGTATTCAAGAGTCGCCGGATTCCTTACGTTTCCAATATGAGGCGAAGTGACCGTAAAGTTATTTTTGTAGATGGATGCATTCGCGTTCAGTTCCGGACCTACGCCAAGAATGCAGTGGTTCCCGAGACGTATTGATGTACGCTTCGGCGCGATCCCCCGTGAGAGCCGGATGATATAGTCATCCCTGATGACCGAATCATCGCACCTGTTTACGATCTTCCGATCATGAACGAGGAAAAAGTCCACGTCACGGTTCAGTTTTGCCATCGCATGATCAGTGTCCGTAATCATCGGGTAACCGGGCATGTTGGCGCTGGTCATAATGAGGAGCGGGTGTTTCAGCCAGCTGAAGAGGAGGTGGTGTAATCCGGTATATGGCAGCATGCACCCGACCGTATGGAGATTGCTGATGGATGCATGGGCTGTCGGATCACGTTTTTTCAGGACCACGATCGGGTGGACACGGCTTTTGAGGTTCCGTTTCTCCTGTCGGGAAACCTCTGCCAGCCTGTCGATATGATCAGGGCGCACCATGATGGCAAACGGTTGTTCGATGCGTCCGAGCCGTCGTTTCAGCTCTCCGGCAGATTCTTCTGTGCAGGCAATATGGAATCCGCCTACACCCTGGATGGCAAGGATTCTTCCTGCGTCAAGCAGTGCTGCTGCCTCCATGATGGGGTCGGGGCCTTCAACCTTGTTTCCGAGTGTGTCTACCAGGGTGATTGTCGGACCGCAGCTCGTGCATGCGATTGTCTGTGCATGGTGGCGCCGGCAACCGGGATCTCCATATTCCTGTGCACAGGCCGGACACATGAGAAATTCTGTCATCGCCGTCCGTTCACGGTCGTACGGGATTTCTTTGATGATGCTGTACCTGGGTCCGCAGTTGACGCAGGAAGTTGCCCAGTAATGGTGATATCTCCCGTCTTTTTTAAAAATATCGCTGATACACTCATCACAGGTTGCTACATCGGGTGGAATCATGCCGGTCAGTGAACCGGTACCGCTCGGCAGAATGAAAAATCCGTCAGGGATTTCCTGTCGGATATCGATAACCTCGACAGAATCAATCCGGGAGAGAGGAGGTCCCCGTGAGATCTCTTTTAAGAATTTCTCAAAATTTTCTCCCCGTGCTAAAATTTCCACTTCACTTCCGAGATTTTTCACTGTCCCGGAGATCCCCAGAGCACGCGCCTGCGTGTACACGAAAGGGCGAAATCCCACTCCCTGAACAATTCCGCGAACGGTAATCTTACCCTTTCTCTGCATGGTTTTGCCGCAAAAATTTATTGATTCATGGAACGATATAAGTATAGGGTTTTTACAGTGCCGGGCCATATTCGAATCGTAAATGATCCCGTAGAGCTTGTTCCTCTCCTGATGACGTTCAACGATCCCTCTTTTAAGAAGGTCTACGAACTTTTGAACAAATCATGGCTGACTGAAGACGAGATCCGGGCGCATGTTGACAGTGACAGTGTTCCCCTGTGTCTCCAGATATTAAAGAAGGGAAACCTTGTGGAGGAACAGTGGCGGATGCCAAAGCCCGGCGCAAAACCGCAAAAAGAGTTCCGCGCAACCTACAATAAGTTCCGTGCGAACTTCCAGTGCAACCTCTCTGACCTCTCCGACATTCTTTACATCTCGCTTTCCAATGACGAAAACCTCCGCAATGTCGTAGAGCAGATTGAAGCAGAACTTGGTAAAGGCAATAATTCCATCAATGACCTTTCCAGAAAATTCAGTGTCAGTCCTATCTTTATCAAGGGACTTGCCAAACGCATTACCTACTTGGATGTCAAGGGACAGGGACTGGTGCTGCTTGACACCGGGCGCTAAGGATCCCCTTTATTCAATTTTGCGCAGCAAACGTGAGGTTTCGCGACTGCAGATTCTCGTGGAGATTGCCGAGCACCAGCCTGCAGTCCGCCAGCAGGAGATTGCTGAAAAACTTGGTGTGACCCCGCAGGCAATATCGGAGTATATCCGCGAACTTGTTGAAGAAAGGAAAGTCTCTGCGAGTGGCAGGGGCAACTACGAAGTGACCCGGGAAGGTATCGAATGGGTGCTGGAAAATGCCGAGTCACTTGAATCTTATGCGCGTCATATCAGGCGCGACATCATCCAGCAGGTATCTGTCTGGACAGCCCTTGCAGCAGAAGACTTACAGGAAGGGGATGAGGTTGGCATGTACATGAAAGCCGGATTCCTCTATGCGGGAAAAAAACCGCTGGCAGCAACCGGGACGGTTATTGCAGATGCAAAAAAAGATGAAGATGTCGGTGTTGCCCGCTTAAACGGTCTTATCGATCACAAGGAAGGCATGATCCATGTCTGCAAGGTCCCGAGGATCCAGCACGGGGGATCAAAAAAGATACAACGGGAGAAACTGCTGGAAGTTATCAGCCAGGCCGGGATTGTCGGGGCGGTGGGACTTGAAGCCTTTGTTGCGCTCAAAGGAGCAGGCAAAAAACCCGATATGTTCTTTGGTGCGAGGGAAGGCGTCATTGAGGCAGCGTTCCACGGCATAGAATGTGCGATTGTTATTGTTGATGAAGAGTTCACCGACTTTTTAAAGAGACTGGAGAGCGTGGAACTCGCATACGTGATCCATGACCTGATCTCACCATGAAGATCCTCATCCAGCCGCAGAAAAGTGGCACGTATAAACTTCTCTTTTATGATGGCAGGCATGTACTGGGTGCCGGTTTTGTCGAACTGACGGAGACACCTCGCGGACCACGCCCGACAAAGTACCGGCTTAAGTGGGGCAGTAAGAAAGAATACCGTCACACGCCTTCAAAGGAACTGATTGCCCGGCTCCGTGAGGCCGATATCCGCCTTGTCAAATCCGATAAGGATTTTGAAACATTTCTTGGGGATTTCCAGATTAAAGCGGGTTTTGTTGATGCCTGCCGCATGTGTCTTCTGGATGAGCGGTTCACCCCCTTAACTGAGGATAACACCATCACGTATGGCAAGGGTGAGAAGATCTGTCTTGAGTGCGGCAAGCGGGAGCTGCGCCGTGAAGTATCCCATATCGGACGTCTGGGTCTGGAGGGTTTTTCCCACCTCGAGAACCTTCTTCTCACGTTCCGCAATCTTGACCGGGTGCTTGCGACGCTGCAACCCGAAAAACGTACGATGAAAGCGGCACTGTATGACCGTCTTGAACCCCACCCGGTGATGACAACTGCAGCGATCGAAGAACTCCCCCTTCCCCGGCACTTTATTGAAGCCAGCGGGGTTTCACAGCTCATGCCGGCCCAGCAGCTGTCGATCGAAGCGGGACTGCTGCATGGTAAAGACCTGCTGGTTGTTGCGGCAACGGCAAGTGGCAAGACGTTCATAGGTGAGATGGCGGGAATCAAGAACTATCTTGAAGGGCGGGGACGGATGCTTTTCTTGGTACCGCTGGTAGCACT
>CAYWHL010000096.1:0-8920 GCA_964457995.1 uncultured Methanoregula sp.
TCATTGTTGTCAAATATATGATGAAAGGGGACACATCCAAAAAGGTCTAATTTTTTCCGATTTTTAACTCCTGCTTTTGAATTCTCTATAGTCCGATGCTTATTCTAAAATCAGATCCAGTCCTTTATCGACCAGTATCCCATTCAATAAGATTAATACTATAAAACGAGAAGGATGCACTTATGGTATCTATTGTTTCTACCCTATTATCATTTATTGTCGCGTTGATCATTTCAACGGTAATCATTTATGTCATTGCAAAGTTGTTTGGGGAAAAAGAAGGCATAACTACGGCAATTCTCGCTGCCCTTATTGGCACGGCAGTTTACACTATCATATACTATGTGATAGGCCAGGGTTTGATAGCTGCACTCATAGCAGGAATCGTGTGGCTGCTGGCATTGCAGAAACTCTACACAATCGGCTGGCTCAAATCCCTGGCAATTGCTGTTGCCGTTTGGATCGTGACATCCATTGTCGGGTGGTTCCTGCCTGCGCTCACCGGTCCGATGTGAAAAAGCGTACGGGCACAACCACCAGGATTTATTCATTCCTATTTTCTGAAGATTTAAACAAATCCGGCAGGATTCCACTCTCGCTGGAAATAATAGTATAGAAAATTGATCCTGGAATACGCTATTATCAAACAAAATGCAAAAAGAAAACCATACTCAACGTTTTTTCTATGCAAGGAGGATGAGTGCAGGAAATATCAGGATGTACAGGAACGCGAAGACGACCTTCTTCTCCATGTGTAGGGTATTGGATGCCAGGAGTAGTATGAGTCTGTCTCTTACAGGGGCAGCATGAAGTTATCGCATCTATGCGGTTGAAACTGCCGAGGAGAGGTTATCATCGTTAGAGTTTATCCCATTTTTGCAGAGTTTTATTCACATACTGATATGGCAGTAACCCGGAACCATATGTTTATCGTTTAGCCTGTTGGAATCATTACTCCGGGAAAGATCATGGACAAAAAAACTCTCACCACTAACCAGGGGGTTCCGGTTGCTGATAACCAGAACTCACTCACCGCCGGGCAGCGTGGACCGGTCCTCCTGCAGGATATCCACCTGATTGAGAAGCTGGCGCATTTCGACCGGGAGAGAATCCCGGAGCGGGTGGTTCATGCAAAAGGAGCAGGAGCTCACGGGTATTTTCAGGTCTATAAAAATATGGCCTCGTATACCAAGGCAAAATTCCTCCAGGACCCAAAAAAGAAAACACCTTTAATCGTCAGATTTTCGACAGTCGTCGGAGCACGGGGTTCAGCAGAATCAGTACGCGACCCCAGGGGGTTTGCCGTAAAGTTCTACACGGAAGACGGAAATTATGACCTTGTGGGAAACAACCTGCCGGTCTTTTTCATCCGGGATGCCATCAAGTTCCCCGACATGGTGCATTCCTTCAAACCCGCTCCGGATACCAATATCCCCGTCAGTTCATCAGCCAACAACCGGTTCTGGGACTTCATCTCCTTATCTCCGGAATCAACCCACATGATCACGTGGCTCTTCTCGGACCGCGGCACCGTGAAAAGCTTCCGGAAGATGGAGGGTTTCGGGGTCAACACCTACATCTGGGTGAACGCGAAAGACAAGGGTGTCTACGTCAAGTACCACTGGAAGCCGGCTGCAGGTATCGAGACCATCGACCGCCACGAGTCGGCCCGGCTGGCCGGGGAAGACCCGGATTGTGCTACCCGGGACCTCTATGACTGGATCGCTTCGGGAAAAACGGTCGAGTTTGAGCTCAATGTCCAGCTCATGGAGTTTGAGGACGAGTTTAACCAGGACTTCGATCCGCTCGATGCGACCAAGACCTGGCCGGAAGACAAATACCCGCTCATGAAGGTGGGGAAGATGGTGCTGGATAAAAACCCGGGCAATTATTTTGCGGAAGTTGAACAGGCTGCCTTCTGCCCGGCATCCGTTATCCCCGGTATCGAACCCTCCGCTGACAAACTGCTGCAGGGCCGGTTATTCTCATATGCCGACACCCAGCGGCACCGCCTTGGGCCAAATTATCTCCAGATCCCGGTTAACCGCCCGATAGCCGGGGTCAATAACAACCAGCGGGACGGATTTATGCAGACCGGAACAGGGTTTAGCGGGACAGTCAATTATGAGCCGAACACACTCGGTGGAGGATCACCCCGGCAGTCCGGTGATTCAACGTTTGGTGGCCGCCCGTTTGTGGGAGGAGAGGTCCGTCAGAAGATAGCGCTGACCAATGATTTCCAGCAGGCAGGAGAACGCTACCGTTCATTATCGAAGAAAGACCAGGACCATCTTGTGGATAATATCGCTGATTCGCTGGGGCACGCCAAAACAGACATCCAGAAGCGGATGGTACAGAATCTCACAAAGGCGGATGCAGAGCTTGGGAAGCGGGTAGCACAGGGACTTACTAAGTAGTGTAACAGGTTTGCTGACTGCGGGACCGGGGTCCCGCCCGGCTTATTTTATTGCAGCCTGTTTTTTGTTTCTTCTTCATTGTAGTGGTTGCGGTACACGACCGGGATCCTGGTTCTTCTGCTGATACCTTTCATGGTCTCCCTGCCGGATATTCCGGTTTGCTTCGGCGGGTGCTGGAAGGAATTATTCTTGCCTGGTGGGAGATCCTGGCAATCAGGATGTACCGGTTAACCGTTATTTGGTTTATTGGGATAATTCTGAATAAGGTGGGATTAACTTCCTTGATCGGTCACGTACAACTCCTTGTGCAGCGGTTGAAACACTCTTATCCTGCCAGCTCTTACTCTTACGTGATTAAAAGAAATGGTATTTTACCATGAACTGGCGGCGGTTCCGGTCAGATGACCCGGAGAGAAAGAAGTGGCAGGACCAAGAAAAGATCTTATCTGCCATCGGGCTTGAACAGGGGATGGCCTTTATCGACCCTGGCTGCGGGGAGGGGTACTTTGCGCTTCCTGCCAGCCGGAGAGTCGGGGCGGGCGGCAGGGTCTATGCATTCGATATCAACCCGGAGGCAGTAGCAGAACTGCAGGCACAGGCAGAAGCCGAAGGGCTGGATAACATTATCTCCAGTGTAAGGGAAGCGGAAGCTATGGTGGTATGTGAAGGGTGTGCCGATATTGTCTTTTTCGGAATCAACCTCCACGATTTTTGTGATCCGTTGCAGGTTTTGAAGAATGCACAAAGGATGCTGAAGCCCTCCGGCAGGCTTGCAGACCTTGACTGGAAAGATATCCCAATGGATGTAGGCCCGCCTCTGGAAAAATGGTTCTCTATCAAAAAGGCAAAACAGCTGATCGAATCTGCCGGTCTTTCGGTAGTATCGGTGCAGGACGCCGGGCCCTGCCACTACCTGATCCTTGCCGGCCGGTAACCCTCAGCATGACGGTTCCGGTTATTCTTTATCCGGGCTGAATCTCCACGCCTATCTCATTTCTCCTCAGAAAACCCGGCGTCCAGGGACTGTTATACTGCATCAGAAACGGTATGCCGATTATGGTCATCCCTTCTTTTTTCAGCGTGGAATCGAGAAGTTCTGTCATCTTCCGCACGTTTTGTTCATCAGCCGATCCAAAAAAACGTATGACAGCAAGGGTCCGGGCCGGCACTTCCCGGATGGTGACTGCGGGGTCAAGCGGCTCAGGAAGTGTCGGTATGGTATACTCTTCCGGCATGACAAATGACATGGTACCGGGCCCTGATATCACCGGAGCGGTCATCGGTATGGTTGTTCCGGTGATGACCGGTGCTGTCATGGCTATCTCTGTCCTGGGACGGTTATAACCGGAGATGTACCGTAACAGGACCATGAACATCACATCATCCGATGAGCCGGAAACCGTGGCCAGCAGTTGAACGGGATAGGACCGGATCTCAATATCCCCCGTCTGGCGGGTGACCGAATAGGGTGCAGTTTTTGTCATCTTTATCTCCTCTCAGGCTGGGAATATATCCCGGTGCTGGTGAACCCGGGCCATAAAGATTGTAAAAATAGTTATAATACAGGAACTTTCCCCTCGTGTTCACAGGCTCCCTTACTCTACCTGGACGCTCGTGCACATCAGGTGTTTTTTATTACCTCAACCGGATCGATATTCGCATCGATCAGGCAGTCGAACCTGACTGTCGCAAGCCACCCGGCTTTTTCAAACATCTTCATGAAGCAGACCCCGATGACCAGTGCGCCGGGATGCTGATCAATCACTGCTTTTACCTGCTCCGCCTGTACCGGTACGTTGGGCATGGAAAGCCCGCCCATGATGACAATGGCCTTTGGTTTTACATTCATCATGGCAGCACCGGCCTGCATCCCGATATCGGGAACATTATTGATCATATGCGCCTTGCGCTCGTCGACCATCGGAACAAAGACCTGTTCGAACTCGAGCGAGCGGACGGCAAACCCGAGCAGCTCGACAAACGGCGTGCATGTCCCCGGTACACCGTAATAGACAACCTGGTCGCCTTTTTTCAGGCCTTTCTTCTCCAGACATTCCTTAAACGGGCGCAGGATTCCCGGGACACCATGAAATACCTCTTTTGTGGTCATAATAGATCTACACTTTCCGGGTGAGATGATAAAAATACATGGTTTTGATCGCATGACTCTACTAGTACATACCAGGTTTGTATCAACAACTAGTAAATAGACGGCAATTTAATTATCTTCGTGAGGGATCATCACATGAAACGTATAACCATCAACGCACTCGTGGACATTGGCTGCCTGATCACGTTCATCCCGTCGCTTGTTTCTGGGCTTGTCCTGTATTTTGTTCTCCCCTCTGGCGGCGGCAGGGGAAGCGGATGGGTTGAATACCTTGGCGTTGCACGCAACCAGTGGGTGACCATGCATGATAATTCAAGTTTTGTATTTGCCGCCCTGCTCATTATCCACCTGCTCCTGCACTGGAAATTTTTCCGGAACATCAACAAGGCGTTGAGCCCGAAAGGAAAACAGGAGTCCGATACCTCCTGAGTAAGCCACTTCTCGCTCAAATGGCGTGCCCTTGCCAAAAAACTCCGGTAAAAAGGAGCAGCAACTTACCATTCAAGTTGCATACCGCTGCCCACTTCCCGCACGGGACAATACCCCGCAAGGGCTATTTTTGATGATAATGATGTGCAGTGGCAGGCATGCAGTGCTTCGAGACCAAGAGATCCAAGATAGCGGCATGTCTTTTCCAACCGTTCTGTACCGGGATCCCGCAGGTGAAGGCCGCCAATAATGTCACAAACCCGGTTATCCCCGCAAACCTGCCTTGCATACTCAACAATATTACATATACCGGCATGTGAGCACCCGGTGACGATCACCAGCCCTTCAGGTGTCCGGCAGGCAAGTGCAGAATCGTCGCGGAGCTGATCGGGTTTAATTCTCCCGTCCGGCATGACAATTTTCCGTTTACCTGGATCGACGTATTCAAAATCGAACGTTTGTTCAATTTCCCCGAGGAAAACGAGGTTACTGGTCAGCCAGAGTGGCGTACGTGACAGTTTCATGGGAAACCAGAGGCCTGCCTCCGCCTCAGTGAGCAATGAACCGGAATTGCCAAGCGGGGGCTTCGGTTTTGGGTAAAAACACCAGGGATGAGCGACCAGTTCCGGGTTCCGGACCTGCCTTTTTTCAATTGCGGCTTCTGTGAAATGCTTCACCAGGGGGATAAGTCCCCATGTATGATCGAGATGACCATGGGATAAAATGACATAATCGAGATCGAATAAACTAATCTCCATCTTTTGTGCGTTCCGGATAAAAACATCTGAATAGCCGGTATCAAAGAGGATCTTATGGCCCCCGGTTTCGATCAGGAAAGAAAGTCCTGGCTCACCCGTCAGATAATGATCGATAAGCGTATTGTTATCAGCAAGAACGGTTAGTTTCATTATGTCTCATTCCATCACTGCTGTATGCAGTATCTGTTATTTAAATCCCATCCGGTGAACCTTTTGTACGACGCGGATCTCTGGATCCTGATGCATCATATTCGTATCCGGAGGCACCTTCACGTATTGATTTGATCGCAATGTTTAACATATTTTACTCATATGAGTGCTAATAGGGAGATTTGCCTATCTTTCAGAACCTGAAAGGTAATGGGGTGCACCAATGGTCTTGCCTGATGCCAATGTACCATGAACAGCGTATCAGTCCTATGACCTTTATCGATGCATGGTTGAAAAACCTGTACGCCAGGCAAAAAAGTGCTTCCCCTGTAACAGAATGTTCCGGTGGATCTCTGGCACGGTGATGCGTGATGAGAAATCATCATGCTCCGGTCCGGTTGCCGGCAGAAGAAAACACGTCTGCGTCGGTGACATAATTCAGCTAACAGAGGGATTGACTATGGTTAAAAAGGAAACAGAAAAAGAACTCAAAGAACTGGAAAAGAAGATTGGAAAAGTACCCAAATTTTTCAAAGAACTGACCTTAAAAGAACCAAAGATGTATGAACTTGTGATGAAAATGGAGGGACACGTCTGGGATGATGGAGCCCTGACACGAAAAACCAAGAAGCTAATCGCCATTGCGATTGCTGCAGCCCTCCGCGACCAGCATGCAGTTCATGCCCAGATGGCAGGAGCCGCAAATCTTGGTGTCACCAAAGCGGAAGTCGAAGAAGCACTCCGGGTCACGTTCCTTCTCTCAGGTATGCCTGCATATGTTTACGGTAAGGCACAGATCGATGAAGTGATGCCCTGACCTGGAAAGGAGTAATTATTATGGAAGAAGAGACTTGTATCACATTCCCTGTTCTTGGGGAGCCGGCACCGGACTTTGAAGCAGTGACCACCCATGGACCCCTGAAACTATCATCGCTTAAGGGAAAATGGGTGGTGTTGTTCTCACACCCGGCAGATTTCACACCTGTTTGCACCACCGAGTTCATGGCATTTGCGAATATCCATGATGAACTCAAGTCGCTGAATGTTCAGCTTATCGGGCTCTCGGTAGACAGCATCTCGGCACACCTGGCCTGGGTGCATGCAATAAAGGAGAAGATGGGAGTTGAAATACCGTTCCCGATTATTGAAGATCTCACCATGAAAGTATCACAGAAATATGGTATGATCCATGCAGGGCAGTCAAACACCGCCGCTGTCCGCACCGTCTTTTTCATCGATGACAAGGGGATTATGCGGGCAATGTTTTACTACCCGCTCCAGAACGGGAGATTCATGCCCGAAATTATCCGCATGATAAAAGCACTCCAGACAACAGACAAGTTCAAAGTATCCACACCCGCAAACTGGCAGCCCGGAGATAAGGTTGTTGTACCGCCACCCAAGACGGCCGCTGAGATGGAGAAGAGGCCGACTGAGGGGTATGAGTGCAAGGACTGGTATCTCTGCTTTAAAAAAATCTGATACCGTACATTTTTTTTGCTTCATCAATACGTTTTAATGAAACCGAAAAGATCCCAATCTCATTAAATTAAAAATATATTTTATTTTATGACAGGCAGGATTCAGATGCCGGAACACGCTTTACATTCCTGATACCAGGATAAACCGATCTCATAAGATCCGGTTTTTTTTATAAGGTGATAGCAAGCCGGATATGGATACCGGCAATCGTTGCCAGATCGCGAATCAGCATGTCCCGCATCTTTTCCAACCGGAGAGCTTCATTGTATGTAACCCAAAAGGAATCTTTTTCCTTTTCCCGTTCGAGAGCAACCTGGATCTGGTAGGTATTGACAGATTGCTCCCAGAACCAGCCGGCACTGCCAAACTGAATATAGCCGGGGTTCCGCAATGCAAGCGCTCTGAGATCACGACATAGCACCAATCCGTTTTCACTCTTTTCAAGAACGAATGCAATGTATGAAATCCGGTAAAACACTGTAGAAATCATTCCCTTATAGGGTGCGAGCCTCGCTGTAGTATGTTCATCAGATCCCCTTTCATGAACAAAATGACCAAAACAGCTCTGGAAAGTATAGCAATGTGAAACCCGGGAAAAAAGAGTCATCAGGTCAACAAGGGGGGGATCGATCTTTCCGGTTGCAATCAGACTTCGTAATGTTTTGAGTGCAACAAGACGGTTTCGCTCATACTCAGGATTATCCACAAATGGTTTCGGTCCGGCAAATGTTTCCATGGTATTCCCTTACTCTCTTACCTGTCATCTTTTGATTCCTCCCATCAAAAAAGGGGTCTGTTTACTGATCAGCTGCACCGGATTGTTCATAGCCGTGGTCTTCTGATCTTCTATACTGGCAGGTTGATCTAAAACGGCTGATCGATTTGGTAGTTACCGGATCATTCCTGGCAAAATCCACAAACTGTTCCAGTTGTTTCAGTGTTTCGGGGCTGATATGATGCTCTATCTGGCAGGCATCAGTCTCAGCCTGTTCCGGATCTAATCCCAGGATCTCCAGGAGATCAGCGATAACACGGTGTTTCTGCATCAGCTCCCGTGCCATTTTTTTTCCGGACCTGGTTAGGGTTGCACCGGTATACGATTCGTAATGGATAAGCCCTTGTCGTTCAAGTTTCTGCAGCATCTCGGTGATAGAAGGGGGTTTGACCCCCATGTGCGAAGCGATCATTCCGGTTTGTGCACGCCCGTCCCGCTGTTCGAGAACGAAGATGGTTTCGATATATTCCTCAATAGTCTTGTGCCGCATTCAGGTTACCTCATATACCCAGTAAAACAAGTCTCATCGCACCGCCGATCAGGAATGCAGTCCCTGCCATGAAGGCGGTTGCCTTGATCATATCCCGGATCCCCAGTTCCCTGAACATCACCGCAAATGTACCGACGCACGGGAAGTAAATCGTGAGGAGGGTAGTTGCGATCACGAGCTGCAGAGGGGACATGCCAAGGGGGAGAAGCATACCCACGGCAAGGTCTTTGCGCAGGAAACCGATCAGGAGCGCTGTGGTGGCTTCCTTGGGAAGTCCGAACCACCCCTGGATGACAGGAGCGAAAATAC
>CAYWHL010000097.1:0-8873 GCA_964457995.1 uncultured Methanoregula sp.
TGAGCAGGGCTGGGAGGCGCTCACACAACGGTCCATCGCCCAAAAGCTGAATGCCTCCATCGGGCCGATTTATTCTTCTCTCAAATCCATGACCAATCTTGAAGAGGCGGTGATCGAAAAAGCATATGAACTGTTGTTCCACTACTCGATCAACACTCGCGGAGAGAAGGGTTTATCCTTTCCGAGCCTCGGATACGTTCTTTTCGCCAAAAATGAAAAAAAACTACTCAAATGTTTCTTTAATGAAAAACATACGGAAATCCATAAAAAATACAATCTTGCAACTCTCAATGAAGTTGTCGATCATGTCTGTGCAAAGATGGCACTCCGCCTGATCGATGTTGCGGTTGAACAGAATCTTGTACCGAGAAATTCTTCGATCGGGTTTACCGGCAGGGCGGCGATCTCGGGGCGAAAACCCGAATATATCCTTGAGGGGATTATCGAGCGCAACCTCTTTGACGATCCCAATGACCATCTAGTTTTTGTCGATGACGGGCTTGGCAGGGGCGCGGCACTGATGGGACGCTGCATGAACTCGCTTGGTAAACCCAAAAATCCGATCGGAGGCGTCCGCGGGGGCCCATGTATTATGAGCCGGCGGATCAAGATAGGTAAATAGCAGTGTAGTGAAAAAATATGACACAAGAAGGAAAAGAAGAACAGCTGTATGATATCCTCATCCCTCCCGGAGTGCCCCTGAAGTTAATAATGGATATCCCCACCAAATTCGATGTAACTGTGGTTGAACGCAAGAGAAAGATCAAGTTTGCCAATATGGATGGCGATGAGCGGGAGCTTTTGGCATTCCGGGGCAAATATGACGTTGTTAAACAGGTAGAAAAGTACATGATTGACCAGTTGAATGCTTTTATCAGGGAAAAATAACTTTTTTTTGTTAATCCCCTTTGAAAATATCATCGTAAAACGAAGAACATTTTTTTGGGCTGAATTGATACTTTCCCCAAAATTTATGTTCCCAGCAACCGGATAAGCAGCGCTTTTTGTGCATGGAGGCGGTTTTCCGCTTCGTCCCATACAAGGCTCTGGCCCCCTTCCATCACTTCATCAGCGATTTCCTGGCCGCGGTGAGCAGGAAGACAATGGAGGACGCGTGCATCAGGTGAAGCATGCCGCATGAGAGCTGCATCCACCGTATAGTTGGCAAACAGCCGCATACGCTCTTCTTTTTCAGCATCATCACCCATGGAGATCCATGTGTCGGTGACGATAACATCTGCATCCTTTACTGCCTGTTCCGGTTTCCTGACAAGAGTTATTTTTCCTCCCATGGTTTGCGCTTTCTGTACGATGTATTCAGCCGGTTCATATCCTTCTGGCGTTGAAACTGTCACATTCATACCCGTAAGAACGGTAGATAGAATCAGAGAGTTGCAGACATTATTCCCGTCTCCGACCCAGGCAACCCGGAGATCGTTTGTTGAACCGAAATGTTCCTGAATTGTCATAATATCGGCAAGCAGCTGACACGGGTGCTCGAGATCGGAGAGCCCGTTGATCACAGGGATGGTGGCGTGCCGGGCAAACTCCTCAATAGTCGAGTGTTTATAAGCCCGGATCATCAGGCCGGAAACGTACCGTGAAGCAGCCCGTGCAGTATCGCGAATCTCCTCCCCCCGCCAGATCTGCATGTCGCGGGCATTTAAAAAAAGGGCATGTCCTCCCAGTTCGTTCATGCCCACCTCAAACGATATATGCGTCCGGGTGGACGACTTCTCAAAGATCATGGCGAGGTTTTTGCCACGCAGGACATCGTTTACTTTTCCCTCTTTTTTCCGTATCTTGAGCTGTTTTGCTTCGGCAAGTAACTGCTCAAGCTCCTTTTTGCTGATATCCAGAATTGAAAGAAAATCCTTCTTCATCGTAACTCCTTCATATGGGCAATGCGCCGTTCAAGCAGGGACCTGGTTCCGATGTCGCGCCGGTATCGCACGCGTCCCCTGACTCCGGATGCTGCCTGTTCCGCGATGCGTTCTGCTTCTTCAAGGGTCGGGCCAATACCTACAAAAGCAAGTGTCCGTGATGTCAGGGTTGAAAGGTTTCCATTCCGTTCTTCAACATTTGCGTAATACATAAGGGCACCTGAAGAGGTGTCGACGGTGAGGGAATCCCCCGGATTTGGGGAATCCGGATAGCCCGACGGTACAATATATTTGCATACGGTTGCTTTCTGCTCAAAGGTTACCTGTGATGCAGCAAGCGATCCACGGGTGATTGCCCGGACGATGTCGGAAAGATCTGAACTCAGCAGGGGCAGAACGTTCATCGCTTCCGGATCGCCAAAACGGGCATTGAATTCAATGACTTTGGGACCATTCGCGGTATTCATGAACTGGCCATACAGAATCCCTTTATAGGGGTGTCCGGTTCTCTCCATGGCCGCAACAGTAGCCTGCATTATCGCGAGCGCTTTTTTGTAATCCTTGTCTGATACAAAGGGAAGCATATGGTCCGGCATCGAATAGGAGCCCATTCCACCAGTGTTTGGGCCGATATCCCCTTCAAACGCACGTTTATGATCCTGGACCAGAGGCATGGGAACCATGTGGGTGCCATCAACAAAAACCTGCAGGGTGAACTCCTCTCCGATAAGGCGCTCTTCAAGTACTATGCCGCTGCTCAGGGACTTCACATACGCTATCGCCCTGGCCCGGTCAACCTGTTCCCCCATGATCCGCACGCCTTTTCCCCCGGTCAACCCGATCGGTTTTATCGCGAGATCCCCGTCGTGGTCATGAATAAACGAAATTGCGTCCTGGGGATTGTGGAACACACGGTATTTCGGGCACCCGTCAATCCTGTGCAGTTCCATCATATCCCGGCAGAAGGCTTTATCCGTCTCTATCCGTGCTGCTGCACGAGTGGGTCCAACGCTTTCAATACCCACAGATGAGAGCTGGTCCACGATCCCTGCTTCAAGTGGCGCTTCAGGACCGATAAATGCGTACTCGACTCCTGTTTTTTGGGCATATGATACAATCCCGTGCACGTCAGTTTCCCCGCAGAGATGTACACCCTTTGCAAGCGAGGAAATTCCGTAATTCCGTTTTGCCATCACCGAAAAAATTTCAGTTTCACTGTTGCGGGCAAGTGCACATGCTATTGCATGCTCCCTTCCTCCCCCTCCCACAACAAGTATTTTCATTATCCATGTACTCTTGCGCTGGCAATAAAAATGGTTTACTCTTTAAAGAATCTCGCTGATTTTTACCAGAGAGAAAAGGTGTACTCCCTGCTTTTTGAGCATTTCTTCTGCACCCTGCTCACGGTCTACAACCGTGACAACACGATCAGCCTGTGCACCTGCAGCACGCAGGGTCTCAATTCCGTAGAGTGCCGATCCCCCCGAGGTCGTTACATCTTCGACGAGCAGGACATTGCTGTTTTTGACATTGCCGATGATGACTGCTTTTTTGCCATGACTTTTTTCCGCTGACCGGATTATGGCATAGGGTTTCTTTGTAATCATTGAGGTTGCGACAGCGAGAGGCACACCGCCAACAGCTACACCAGCCACCATATCAAATTCATGGGTCCGCGCAATTGACGATGCAATGGCGCCGAGGAGGTCCGGGTTGGTTATGGCGGATTTTATATCGACATAGTACTGGCCTTTTACGCCGGAAGCTAACGTGAATTCACCAAATTCGATTGCATTGTTTCGGATGAGCATATCTGCGATACTGTTCACCATGGAACCTCCTTGACTTTAAGATGATACCCGATGATATTTACTACCCTGTGAAGTAGTGGTGTGAGAATAAGAACAGCGACAAAAATCGGGATGGTCATGTTTGCAAAGAGCCATTGGGGATCGACTGCCAGGACAAGGAGTAATGATCCGGCGACCAGATCATACTGGTCAGCAACCGGCCATTTTCCTCCCCTTTCTTTGCCCAGTCTCCGTTTAAAGAAACTTTTACCTACATCTCCGAGAAGTGCCCCCGTCGCAAGGAGAAAAACTGACATAACCGTATGTTCAGGCAGCGCAAGATGGTATGTTCCATACAGAACTATCTGTACCAGTCCGATACCAATTCCTGCTGTAATTCCCAGGATAAGGCCGCGGTATGTTTTACCATCTCCCAGTACCCGTTTTCCATCAGAGAAATTCTTTCCCAGATCAATGGGGGTACCTCCTCCGACGAGCGCAGCAACAGGATTGGGAAGATACGCAGGGAGCATTATCCAGAATGCGGCAAGCAACGGTATTATGAACAACTCAATACTAATAATGTAGCACTCCAATACCTGTAATAAACAGCAGATACAAACATTAAGGTTACTCAAACGTAAAAGAACCGTGTTTTTGGTGGACACCAATGCTGATAAAAAAGACCCGGAGTCTTTGTCCCACGTGTAATTCTGTAATTGATGCAGAAATTGTGGAAGAAGAGGGAAAGATCTGGATACAGAGTACGTGCCATGAGCACGGAACTTTCCAGAACCTCTACTGGTCAGACCCGGTTATGTATCACCGGTTTGAACACTTCGATGCAGTGGGGAGTGGTGTTGCAAATCCCCAGAATATTACTCCGCAAGACAATTGTCCGTTCTCCTGCGGATTGTGCAGCAATCACCATTCCCAGACCCTGCTTGCAAATATCGATCTTACAAACCGCTGCAATCTTGACTGTGATTTCTGTTTTGCCAATGCCCGTGCCTGCGGATTTGTGTACGAACCGGATTTTGATACTATTGTCCGGATGATGAAAGTCCTCCGCGACCAGAAACCCGTCCCGACTCCTGCCGTGCAGTTCTCCGGTGGCGAACCCACCATGCGTGAGGACCTGGTGGATATCATCATAACGGCAAAACAGATGGGATTCCCGCAGGTTCAGATTGCAACCAACGGTGTCCGGATAGCACATGAACCTGGCTTTGCCCAAAAGCTTAAAGATTCCGGGCTTAATACTGTCTACCTCCACTTTGATGGTGTAACGCCGGCATCCAATCCTCTCATAAAAATCCATGAGAAAGCGATCGACAACCTCAAAGCCGTACGTCTCGGTACCGTGCTTGTCCCCACGATAATCCATGGAAAGAATGATCACGAGGTTGGCGATATTATCCGGTTTGCAATAAAAAATATCTCTGTAATCCGGGGTGTAAACTTCCAGCCAATCGCATTCACCGGTGCAGCAACCGATGACGATGTTAAAAAATCACGTATCACGATCCCGGATCTCCTTAAAGAAATTGAGATACAGATGCATGGAGTCCTTAAAAAGGATGATTTCTACCCGGTTCCCTGTGTCCTGCCGTTCTCCGATCTTGTCGAGGCGTATACCGGGCGACCCCAGGTCAGGTTCACCGCCCACCAGCACTGCGGTGCAGCCACCTATGTTTTTGTCCAGAATGATGGTTCGATTGTTCCGGTAAACCGGATGGTGAATGTAGATAAGTTCTTTGAATCAATTGAACAGATGGCCGAAAAACTCAAAAAAGGCGGCACCATTAACAAATATACGGCCCTGCTGGAAGGGATAAAAAATATGCATGATTCCGTGAAGAAGGGCGAGCAGGGGAACACCACCGAGTTCTGGAAGATTATCGGTAAGACGCTTATCGGGCAGAACTTTGAGGCGCTCCGCGAATTTCACTGGAATGCCCTGTTTATCGGGACTATGCATTTTATGGACCGGTACAATTATGATCTCGCCCGCGTCCAGCGGTGCTGCATCCATTATGCAACCCCTGATGGAAAACTCATACCCTTCTGTACGTACAACAGCGGGCCTGTCTATCGTGAAAAGGTCTGGAAAAAATACGCACAATCAAAAGAATAATCCTCTTTTTTTTCAACGCCGGCACGGTCGGTTATCCGGTAAAAAGAAAAACAGCATATTTACGTTTATTTTGCTCTCTTTTAAAAACCGTGTTGTTTTTTAATAATCGACAGAATATTGATGGAGGGGACAGTGCCTGTCCCCCGGACCGCCCCTGCGCCGGGGATAGCGCTGTACTACCTGCCCGGGAACTATCCCTGCATGGAGGGCTGCCCCGGCGGCGGGGGTGGAGGCATCATTTGCTCTGAGCCCTAAAATAGCGTTCATTAGAATTTTATGAGGATTTCTTCAGAGCCAAAAATACTAAAAACCTTCTTGCCCCGCTGTGCCTCGGAGAGGCCTGGAGGCGGGGATTCTTGTAACTTACCGATTTTCATGGTTCCGGAGTGAACTCAATTGGTTCATGTCCGTTTCTATAAAGCGGTTTATTAAAAATTCATTACACCGCAAAGATCAGGGAAACGGCAGATCAATTATTTTTCCGTGCTGCATGGCTATTTTTGCGATTGCGAGATCCTGAATAGCCAGACCCGTGGAATCAAAGATAGTGATGGTGTCGGGACCTGCCCTTTTTTTCGTACCGATTACCACTTCACCAAGAGTACCGGCGATATCGGTTGCACGATACATGCCCTGACGTATCGGTACGTTAATTTCACCTGAATGGATTGCCTGGGCGGGGTCATCAACAAAAACCTGGGCACGCCTGAGCAGGGCAGGATCCAGTTCCTCCTTTCCCGGTGCATCTGCACCAATGGCATTGATGTGCGTCCCTTCATGGATCCATTCACTCCTGATAATAGGGCTTCTTGAGGGTGTGGTAGTGACCAGTACATCGCAATCGCAGGTATCTTCTAACGAAGATACACGACAGGGAAATTCCATAAACCTGTCGGCAAATTTCCTGATATGTTCAGGGTTACGACCCCAGATTTTTATCTGTCTGATGGTCAGTTCACGGGAGATGGCCGAAACCTGGGCCTGTGCCTGCCTGCCGGTACCAATAACCCCAAGAACAATCTCTTTTCTGGCAGAAAGGTATTTTCCGGCAATCGCGCCAGCTGCCCCTGTCCGCATATCAGTAAGCCGTGTAGCATTGATCACTGCAGTGGGCCGACCCGTCTCAATATCCAGGATCACTGTCAGTGCCATCACTGTCGGATAACCTTTTGCGCGATTGTCGGGATGGACATTCACAATTTTGACACCTGCAATGGCCAGTGACGGAATGTAAGCAGGCATCGTCCGGAAGTCCCCATCCGGCAGGGTTATGTATAGCTTGGGGGGCATCTGGACAAGTCCCCTCCCATGATCGGCAAAAGCCGATTCCACAGCCAGATTCACCTGTCTGAAATCCAGCCCCATGTCAGTGTCGGTATAATACTGCATGAGCGATCATCGATCGTGATCTGATTTTAACATATCTTCATTTCCGGATACTGGTAGTCGGGAATACTCCGGAATGATAAAAAAAATGAGGGAACCTCCCTGTCGGGAGGTGGAGAACATGATTAATAAATCAGGAAAAATCCATTTCTTTAAGAGTTTTATCGGCAAGTTCTTTCATTCGTGCCGATATCCTGCTTGAAGATGAATAATCCACTTCTTTCATCGCGTTTGCAATCTCTGTTCCCAGGACAAAGATCGCGTATTTATGTTCCATCTTACTTTTATGCTGCTGGAAGGGGGTGATCTTCAATGCATTATACTGGGAAAATTTGAGTTCAGGATTTAATCCCTCAAAATATACTTTTACATTGTAAAGCATCAGGTGAAGGTGGATAAGTTCCTCTTTGTGCATGCTATCACTCCGGACATTAACGTAGTTTTACGCAACATAAATACATATGCCAAACAGGGTATCAGGATCCCATTTTCATCAGCCGGATCGATAAAGGACGTTTAATTATTCCTTTAAAATCTTTCGCTGCCACGTATGCAAGACCCTTGCCTACCAGCCGGTCAAGTAATTTCTGATCGATTGTCCGGTCTACCACGAGCCCGGTAACTGAACTGTCCACGGACTCGACTGCTTTTTCCAGTTCATCAGATTTCAGTTCTTTTGCTATGGACAGATCGTCGGTAAGAAAACGGGCAATGCGGTGTCCCTTTACGACATCAATGTGATCCCGCAATGTCAGCGGTTCTTTATTTCCTTCCCTTGTTCTTTTTATACCAGCAGGGTGTTTCACCTTTCTTTCAGGTCCCGCTCCTTCTTCGTTTGAAACATCAGGGACCCGGAACTCTGCAGGAAGTTTTTCAGAATTTTCAAAATACTGGTCGCGGATGTACTCAACCGGCACTTTATTGCGCAGGGTCTTGATGACCTCTTTTCTCGTCATATCTTCGACGCTTTTACCCTTTGAAGAAAAGGCAACAAAATCGATATCGGCAACCTGCAGGAGCTCGCGCAGGATCAGCTCGCCCCCGCGGTCCCCGTCTAAGAAAGCCGTGGCTGTCTTCTTCTCGCACAGATCCTCTACAACCTTTGGTATGTGTGTTCCCTCAACTGCAACGGCGTTTTTTATACCATATCTGAGAAGGTTCAGTACATCAGCCCTGCCCTCAACGATGATTATTGCATCCGAGTCAAGTACATTAGGACCAGCCGGGACCCGTTCATCGCCGATGGATCCTATTTTCTCAATCCGGAGGCTCTGCCTGACATCATCCAGCAGTTCATCACTGTCAATCGTCCCGTCCTCGAACCGGTCTATAAGGATCTCCTTTGCACGCTCGACAATCTTTTTCCGCTTGACTACGCGGATATCCTCAACGGATTCAACGATGACATGCGCGATGCATGGTCCGACACGATCTATCGTCTCGAGGGAAGCAGCAAGTATGGCAGTTTCTGCACGGTCAAGGGAAGTAGAGATTAAAATCTCACCCTTTGTTTCGCCCTTTTTACTGGATATCTGGACATCTATCCGTCCGACACGTCCTGTTCTCTGGAGATCCCGCAGATCTAAGTCTTCGCCGAGTAACCCTTCAGTCTGCCCAAATATGGCACCGACTACGTCAGGTTTCTCGACCACCCCCTCTGCTGTGAGGTTGATGTGA
>CAYWHL010000098.1:0-8824 GCA_964457995.1 uncultured Methanoregula sp.
CCCCCGTTCTCATCCGACCTGGGTTTTACCGGGGGTATCCTTAACGATGAGCCTTTGAAAGATTCCGCTCATTTTTACCGATAAAAAATCTTTTTTAAGCCCCTGCATCGATAGATACCATTATGTGTGGAAAATTCAGGTATGGAATCCTTATCAGCATTTTTGTGATTTCATGCGTCCTTATCGCCGGTTGCTCGGATCAGGTTCCGGCTGATACGATACCAATAACGACAACTTCGGCGTCTGATGTAAAATATGTTGCAGGAGATATCATTGCAAAAAGCGCATCTCCGGCAGAAAAAATGCTTTATGTCATAATAAATTATGAAAAAGGGACCGATAAGTATGAACGTGCCTGGATTTATAAAAATTCTGATGGATCCTGGGGGTACCGGATTAATACCAGGACAGACTTGTCTGACCGGGTGATCGTTGAGAAACTATATCCCGTAAAAATTGATCATATTACCGTTTCTGCAATCCCGATTGTCACCTCTACATCTATCCCATCCACCGTTTCCACGACATTTTCAACAAATGCTCCCATCATATTAGGTATTTCACCCACCACTGGCGGTAGTGGTGCGATCGTGGGTGTAACCATTTATGGGGATGACTTCAGGAGTGGTGCAACGGTGAAGTTAATGCGAGCGGGATCTTACGGGTATTATGCAACCGGCGTGTCCGTACCTTCTTCGACAAAAATTGAGTGTACTTTTTTCTTCTCGAAATCAGAAAAAGGAATTTATGACCTCATTGTTACAAATACCGACGGTCAGTCTGACAGAAAGGCAGGAGCATTTACCATTAGTGATTCACCCCCGGTGATATCAGGAGTCAGTCCCCACCAGGGTGCTCTCAATGAGACGATATCCTTAACAATCAATGGAAAGAACTTCAGGGAAGGTGTGAAGGTTACCCTCACAAAAAATTCAACCGAAATCGTATGTAACAGTCCGCTCTCTACGGATTCGACAAAAATTCGCTGCACCCTCGATCTCGGAGTATCATATGGTGCACAGGTCGGGGACTGGAATCTGACCGTTCTTAATATCGACAGCCAACAGAAAGGGACATGGAACCAGAAATTCCAGATAACCAGTTCAACTTAGACCTGTTTTTCCTGGTTTTCCCTAATTTTTAATAACGTATTTCCCAACCCTGCATGGTTAAAATTCAGGTCCGGTGATACTCGTGCGAAAATCTGATATGAGTTCATGACTCATGTGCATTTCTTTAAAAAAAATCGTATTTTTCAGATATGGCGCGGCGATTGCTACTCCTTTCTTCATTCGTTACGACGAATGCCACCGCTCCCTACGGGTCTTCCTGTGCGGCGGACCGGGGAGTATCGCATATTGTACGATTGTCATGGTTCCGAAGTGAACCCGATTGGTTCATGTCAGTTTCTGCAGCGCGATTATCTTCACCACCACAAACTATTAACACCCGCGATCGAAGAAAAATAGACAATAATGGTCGAATCGTTCATATCTCCCGAAATTTTCACGTATGTGATCATTCCGGTCCTGATCTTCTGTGCCCGGATCTGCGATGTGACCCTTGGCACGATCCGGGTAATCTTCATTTCCAAGGGGATCAAGTACCTGGCCCCCCTCATTGGTTTTGTTGAAGTGATCATCTGGCTGCTTGCCATCGGTCAGATAATGAACAACCTGACAAATTTTGTGGCATATGTTGCGTATGGATCAGGGTTTGCAGCCGGGACTTTTATCGGGATGCTCATCGAAGAAAAAATATCGCTCGGGCTCACCAGCGTGCGGATCATCACCAAAAAGGATCCAGCGGAACTCATCGACTACCTCCGTTCACAGAATTATGGCGTAACCAGTATCGATGGCACTGGTGGGACAGGCAAGGTGAAAATGGTCTTTACCATCATAAAACGACAGGACCTGCGTAATGTCGTGAAGATTATCAAGCAGTTTAACCCGAATGCATTCTATTCCATCGAGGAAGTAAAATCCATTGCCGAGGGAGTATTTCCGGAAAAACACCCGAGAGGTTTTGGTGTTTTCTCATGGATTGATTCCCTGCGTTTTTACCGGAAAGGAAAATGAGTTATCAGACGACCAATATATTCGTATTATAACGGTATTTTAATCATCCAATAATCTTTTATGCCAGCCTTTCAAATACTACCGCAGAGAGTAATGACGGGAAAAAAGATATTCTATTTCGTTATTGCCGTTGGTATCTGCCTGCTGGCAGGGTATGTGGGTTCATATTACACAACCCCCTCAATTCCAGTATGGTATGACGGTCTGCAAAAACCTGATATTACTCCTCCATCCTGGGTTTTTGCACCGGTATGGACGATACTCTATATTCTCATGGGAATCTCTCTTTACCTGGTAGTGCAGTCGGGATTAAGGAACCTGGAAGTACAATTCGGGCTGATCCTTTTTATTTTCCAGCTCGTCGTGAATATCGGATGGTCTTTTTTCTTTTTTGGTCTTCATTCAACGTTTTTTGGTTTCATGGCCATCGTGCTGCTCTGGGCAGTGCTGCTTTGTACTATCATACAGTTGTTCCGTTTTTCCATTCCTGCTGCAGCGTTGCTTGTACCCTATTTTGGCTGGGTATCCTTTGCCGGGTATCTCAACTACGCAATTCTGACACTGAATCCCGGAAGCTTCGGGATTTCCTTATAGGAAAAATCCTGATTTAAGAATATAATGCAGAACCAAGACCAACATCTTCTTTTTGTACAAGAGTAACGATGACATTTGGAGTTCGTATGCCAATTCAGCGTATAATTGTGGAAAATTTCAAGAGTTTTTCTGAGCTTGATATTACGTTATCCAGGTTTCAGGTAGTGATCGGTTCCAATGCTGCAGGAAAATCCAATTTTATAAGCATTTTCAAATTCCTCCGTGACATTGCAAGAAACGGTATCGTCAACGCGATCGCTATGCAGGGGGGATCAGAATATCTTCAGAACACGAAGATCGGGCCTGCACGCGATCTTCAGATTAAGGTTTTTTATCAGCCCGACCAAAAGCCAGAGATTTTCGGGCGTCAGGGTACGGACACATCGCTGCTCGCCATACATTCGTGCGAGTCATCCTATGAGTTTGCCATCAGGTTTGATCCAAGGGGTGATGGATTTACAATCACCAGGGACAGGATCATCACAGGCTTCGAGGTGATGTCGTACAAACGTGAAAATAAGCATAGTGTAAAGAACCATAAAATCGGAAGCGGCGAGATACGGGTGACAAGTGAGGGGGGTGAATTGACGTATGCGGTTGATATCCCGGAAGGTTGTTCTCTTACCGAAGGGGAAATCATCCCCCTCTATTTCCGCGGAAAACACCTGCCGGAAAAGACACTGCTCCTTGAAACCCCCTACGCGTATCCTGTAGCTCAGATCCAAAAATTCTTCGATCGTATTGCTATCTATGATATCGATCCCAAACTCATGAAAAAAGGAATGGCAATAACCGGAAAAAGGGATCTTGAAGAGGACGCGGGCAACCTTGCAGTTGTCCTGAAAACTATAATTGGAGATCCGGAAAAAAAGCGGAAATTTTCAAACCTGTTGCGCGATGTACTGCCATTTGTCGAGAATTTCTCTGTAGAAAAGTTCATGGATATCTCTCTTGTCCTCACTCTCCGTGAAAGATACGCAAAGAATCATGATCTTCCTTCATCCTCCCTATCAGACGGCACGATGACGATCTTTGCCCTTATCGTCCTGCTTTACTTTGAAGACAAACCGTTTATTGTCATCGAAGAACCAGTAAGCCATATCCACCCTTTTTTAGTTGCACGAATCATTTCGATGATGAAGGAGTCATCAAAAAGGAAGCAGATTCTGGTGACCACTCATAGTACGGAAGTTGTAAAACATGCCTCAATCGAGGATCTCCTCCTTGTATCAAGGGATACTGAAGGATTCTCTATTATTTCCTGCCCGGCTGACAAAGAGGAAGTCCGGACATTTCTGGAAAACGAGATCGGGATCGAAGAACTATACATCCAGAACCTGCTGGGATTGTGATCATGAAAAAACGCCTTTTCATAATGGTTGAAGGTGAAGACGATGTCCGGTTTTTCGGGCGTATCATTAAACCGTTTTTTGTTACTCTTTATGATTCAGTCGAAATAATCCCGTATGCAAGCATCAAACGCTCAAAAGTGAATAATTTTTTAAAGAGTGTCAGGATTATGAAAAACGACTATATTTTCGTTGCAGATATCGACACGGAACGATCAGTGCGGGACAAGAAACAACTTCTGTATTACCATTTTAGTCATGTTGAAGGAAGCAGCATCGTTGTAGTAATTAAAGAGATAGAAAGCTGGTACTATGCAGGGCTGTCAAATGAATCTGCGCAGAACCTTGCAGTCCCTGACCTTTTCTT
Organism: uncultured Methanoregula sp.; assembly: GCA_964457995.1. Lineage (GTDB taxonomy): Archaea > Halobacteriota > Methanomicrobia > Methanomicrobiales > Methanospirillaceae > Methanoregula. Next base: position 4,392 of record CAYWHL010000098.1, read on the forward strand.
TACTGACGAGCTCACCAAGGAGGATTTTAATCGTCTCATTCCCCGGAAGTATGATTCCCGCATCGATTTTATGTTTGAAATCCTGAAGTATTTCTCAATCGATACGGCAAGGCAAAAAAACCATTCATTCCGGTTCTTTATCAACCGGTACCATCTCAGGAATACCGTTTGAAAAAGTGGAAACCAGGATCCCACCTCCTCTCTTTTTTTTAATAATGCACCTATCGAAATGATTATTTCAAATCTCCACACTATTTTGTAACAATTTAAAAGGTATCTGGAGGTTTTTTATATGATGGAAAAATATACCTGCACTGTCTGTGGACATACTTACGATCCAACAAAGGGCGAACCGCTGCTAAACATACAGCCCGGGATAGAATTTGCAGCCCTGCCTGACAACTGGCAGTGCCCGATCTGCGGCGCATCAAAGAAAAATTTCAAAAAGGAGTGATTACTGGTTGTTATGGTTTCACGAGAAATAGTACAGGGAATCCACTGGATAGGAGCGATTGATTTTGACCGGAGGATCTTTGATGAGCTGATTCCCCTCCCGAACGGAACGAGTTATAATTCGTATCTGATTTGCGGCAGTGAAAAAACAGCACTGATTGACACAGTCGATCCCACCAGGGAGTTCGAACTGCTCTCAAACATCGTCAAGCTCAATGTCGAACGGATCGATTATGTGGTTATCAATCATGCAGAACAGGACCATTCCGGGTCTCTTTCCATGATCTTGGAATTTTTCCCGGATGCAGTAGTGGTGACCAACGAGAAGTGCAAAGACCTTCTCATCGCCCTTCATCACCTGCCGGCCAACCAGTTCAGGATTATCAAAGACAAAGAAACCCTGTCGCTGGGAGACCGCACTCTCGAATTTTTCATGACCCCGTGGACGCACTGGCCTGAGACCCAGATCACCTACCTGCGTGAGGATAAAATCCTTTTTTCCTGCGATCTTTTCGGGTCCCATATGGCATCATCCGACCTCTATGTAACCAACGAGGCAGAGATCTATCGCTCTGCAAAGAGGTATTATGCAGAGATCATGATGCCGTTCCGTAACAGCATCAAAGGGTATGTGGAGACGGTAAAGGCGCTCCCGCTTGTAATGATCGCTCCCAGTCATGGACCCATACACCAGCGTCCGCCGCTCATTCTCGATGCCTACGCCGACTGGGTCTCGGATACCGTTAAAAACGAGGTTGTTATTGCCTATGTATCGATGCATGGAAGCACGCAGAAAATGGTGGAACACCTCATTGACGCCCTGATCGCACGGGGGATCACGGTAAAACCTTTCAACCTGACCCGTACAGATATCGGGGAGCTTGCCTTATCCCTCGTCGATACGGCAACGGTGATTATCGCGACGCCTACCGTACTTTTCGGTCCCCACCCGCAGGTCGTATATGCGACCTATCTTGCAAACATGCTCAAACCCAAAGTCCGGTTTGCATCGGTGATTGGATCGTATGGCTGGGGAGGTAAGACTGTCGAAGTGATTGAAAAAATGCTTGACCATGTAAAAGTTGAAGTCATCGAACCGGTCATGGTGAAGGGTCTTCCGGACGAGACAACGTTCCTGGCACTCAACCGGCTGGCAGACGATATCTTAAAGAGGCACCGGGAGAGTAACATCGTATAGGAAAGGAGGAAGGATTATGACGAAAATGTTTGAAGTATACAAGTGTGAAGTGTGCGGAAACATCACCAAGGTGGTCCATGCATCCAATGGAACACTGGTCTGTTGCGGGAAACCCATGATCCTGCAACAGGAAAAGACTACTGATCAGGGAAAGGAGAAACATGTCCCAGTTATTGAGAAATCCGGAACGGGGATCATGGTCAAAGTCGGCTCCGTTCCCCACCCGATGGAGGAGAAGCACTATATCGAATGGGTTGAAGTGAGGACTGGCGAAAATGTCTACGTCAGGGGTTTTTTACCCGGTGAAAAACCTGAATCTGAGTTCTGTATTCCGGATACCAATGTAAAGGTACGGGCATACTGCAATGTTCACGGACTGTGGACAAACAAGGTGTAGCATAAAAAAGGCCAGATACCGCCTGTTCTCTTTTTTTTAGGCAAACACTAATAGAGAACCAGCAGTAACCCATTAGTGATGCACCGGCTCGAGCATCTTTCCACAATTATTGCAGATCTCGGTGATATTTTCGCTTTTATCACTCCGGTAACCGCTGTCCCTGTCATTGTTGCAGTACTCTATGCCGAGTGGGACATGCTCCTGCCCATGGCTTGTGTTCCTGCCACCTTCTTTATTCTTGGAAAGCTTTTGCGAGATCTTCCCCGCAGTGAGCGTGGATTAAGGCTGTCTACTGCGATGTGTTCGGTAGCGCTTTTCTGGTTTACCTGTGCGATGGTAAGCGGAATGCCGTTCATGCTTGGGTTGCATATGGGATTTACCGATGCCTTGTTTGAAGGGATGGCAGGATGGACGGGCACGGCGTTTTCAATGATCCGGTCAGTTGACACGGCCCCCCATACACTCATTTTCTGGAGATCCTATATGCAGTGGATCGGGGGGATAGGCATCATTGCTTTTATGATTGCACTGGCAAGCAGTACCGGTCTTTTGAGTTCAAAGATCTTTCGGAAAGAGGGGCGGGATGAACCGTTGATGCCCAGTGTGATTGCGACCATGCGGGCGCTCTGGAAAATTTACGGGCTGCTCACATTCATTGCCATAAGTCTTATCCTGTTCACCGGCCTCTCGTTATGGGAATCGGTTAATCTTGCTTTTGCGGCAATATCAAGTGGCGGATTTACCCTGCACGAAGGAGGTATCCTGTATTATGATAGTGTTGTACTTGAACTGCTTCTTATCCCGATTATGATTGCCGGCGCCCTGCCGTTTAAGCTCTATTATCTCATCGCGGAAAACCGGCGCTGGGGTCTTTTTGGTGACGAACAGGTGAAATTGTTCCTCCTCTTTGCAGGTGCCGGAGTTGCAGTGATAACATATGATCTGGTTTTCTTTGGGAATTTTGACGTTGTGGAGGCACTTTCCCAGGGTTTATTTATGACTGTTTCTGCCCTTACAACTACCGGTTTTCAGAATGCAAATCTGCGCTCCTGGGCGAGTGTCACCGTCTTGTTCCTTACCCTGCTTACCTTTATCGGAGGGGCATCCGGAAGTACTGCCGGAGGTATCAAACTAAACCGGGTGGCAACATCCCTGCGTACGCTTTTCTGGTGGTTCCGCAGGCTCTTTGTCAGCGGGAAGGTACTCCTTCGCTTCAAGATTGAAGGGAAAGTAGTCCCGAGAGCAACCGCAGAACTCGAGGCCGCAAAGAACATGCTTATTATCATCCTTTCCGTTGCAACTGTCTTTATTGCCACGCTTGCGGTAATGCAGTTCCACCTGACTGTATACTCTCTTACCGACATCGTCTTTGAAGTAGTATCGGCCTTCTCCACCTGTGGAATAAATAACGGTTACGTATCCCCCGATATGCCTTCTGTCTCAAAATGGATCTTTATTGGTGTTATGTGGGTAGGGCGACTGGAAGTGATTCCGGTAGTGATGCTCTTTATAGCCTTGTTTGGGAGATCCGACTAAAATATTTCGTTTTCCTGTATCTGATGTTTCAACGCAATTTTACTTTTCTTAACATCAGGAGATCTAATATAAATTGCCGGTCCATAGTACGGTGATGAAACAAATTGCCCTGTATGGAAAGGGAGGCATCGGGAAATCGACTACAGCGGCAAACCTCTCTGCTGCCCTCTCTCTTCAGGGTCTGGATGTCATGCAAATCGGTTGCGACCCCAAACGGGACAGCACCCGGATGTTGATGCATGGGAATTTTATCCCTACGGTTATGGATCTGGTGCGGGTCAGGGGCGAGGCCGCTATCAGTCTTTCAGATATTGTATATACAGGATTTAACGGAATACGATGTGCTGAGGCGGGAGGGCCGGAACCTGGTGTAGGGTGTGCCGGAAGAGGTATAATTGCAACGTTTCACCTGCTCGAGAAATTTGGGGCACTACGCGGGGATGTGATCGTGTATGATGTATTAGGGGATGTCGTATGTGGCGGTTTTGCGATGCCGATGCGGGAGGGGTACGCACGGGACATCTATCTTGTTACCTCCGGGGAGTTGATGTCGTTGTATGCTGCGAATAATATCTGCAAGGCGATAAAACGCCTCTCCTCCAGGACAAAGAGCACGTGCCGGCTTGCTGGTGTAATCTGTAATGCAAAGAACCAGCCCCGCGAAGAAGAGCTCGTTGGGGAGTTTGCAAAGCGTGTGAACAGTACGCTTATTCAGTATATTCCCCGTGACAGGGTTGTTCAGCTGGCCGAGCTCAACCGGAAAACGGTACTTGAATTTGATCCCGGCTCAATTCAGGCCGATCATTACCGATCCCTTGCAGCGCGTATTATGAAAAATACCTGGTTTAC
>CAYWHL010000099.1:0-8813 GCA_964457995.1 uncultured Methanoregula sp.
CGTATCTGTGAAGACGGGTGACCATTGAACCAGATCTCTCCGCTGTCAGGACTGTATAATCCCAGCAGGAGCTTTACCAGCGTTGACTTGCCTGCGCCCGAAGGACCAACAAAAGCGATCGTCTCACCGGTCTTCACTTCAAAAGAAATTCCATCGACTGCATCATAATTTGCGGTCTTATGACGAAACACGACATTCTCAAAACGGATATCACGGAGCTCGTCGACCTCAATCGGATTTTCCACATTCTGTTCAATTGGCTTCTGCATCAGGTGATCGAAATTATTCACGGACGATTCAACCTCATGATAACTGATAATGATACCGCCAAGATCCTGCAAAGGTCCAAAAATGATCGTGGAGATAAACTGCATCGAGATCAATTCTCCCGTGGTAAGGGCTTTTCGGAAAATTAACCAGAGCAGGATGAACAATATTGACTGCTTAAGGATGCTGAGCGTTGTGCCCTGCAGGAACGTCAACAGACGAATCCTTTTTACTTTCGTCATCTCCAGATTGAAAATCTTCAGGTTCTGGTCCAGCAATCTTCGAATTTCAGGAAATGTCAGGCCAAGACTTTTTACCAGCTCAATATTCCGGAGGGATTCGGTAATCACTCCCGATATTTTATACGTTTCGCGATTGATCGAACGTTGCGTTATCTTGATCTTTTTACCTAATAATCCGGTGAGCGAACCCAGCACAACAATACCGATCACAAAAACAGGTATCAACAGCCAGTTCTTGGTAATCGAATACCCAATAAGAAAACAAATTCCAACGATAGAAGAGAAGACAACGTTGATGAACGAATTAATGAATACCTGAGTATCCTCCTTCACTTTCAGCAATACCGATAACGTCTCACCGCTCCGTTGTTCCTCAAACTCATTATAGGACAAACGAAGAGTCTGCTGCAATCCGTCATTGAAGATCTGCATGCCGAACTTTTTTACTGCCAGCCGGGTGAAATAATCCTGGAACGCTTTTGTAACCTGGGCAAGCACTGCGACAGAGATCGCCACACCCAGCCAGAACAGTACCCCTTTGATCAGTACCTCTTCCGTGCTGCTCCCCGGATTTAAGGCATAATCATCGATGATCTTTCCAAAAATAAGCGGATCGACAAGGCTCAGCAGCTGACTGATTCCCGCCAGGACGAGAGCGACGACAATAAGCCCTCTCTGTGGCTTTAAATACTTCCAAAGGACACTCATTTCTCTTGGATAATGACGTTAATTATCGTGGTACCACACGTAATAATCTGCAGATTCATCACTATTCTGTGAAGAGGATATCTCGCCCTCATCAGATAAATATCGTCTTTCTGTGTGTCCAGGTCCCCGTTGATCTCCATCAGGGAAGATCCTGCCAATCTTAAATTCGAAGAATCAGTGAGCGGGAATGGGGAGGAGGAATGTGGGGAACCCGTGGTTTCCTGAGTCGATCCTCTAAACCCCTAAAAAGGCCCGGGATTGGCCGGCCCGGTAATCGTTTGGGATACCTTGCCGTTCTGTCCTTTATCTTAAAGTTTTTATTATCTTTTAACCAAAAGAGGGTTCGTGATGGTCTGATGTCAGCGATTGTCCATTTTGACGTACCCGCAGAAGATATTGAGAGAGCGAAGAAATTCTATTCCGTGCTTTTTGGATGGAAATTTGAATCCTTCCCTGATATGCAGTACAACTTCATTACCACGACAAACGTGGATGGAACCCCGGGGGTCGGGGGCGGTATGGGAAAGCGGATGGAGCCCTCGCAGCGTATGATAAATTATTTCGGGGTTTCCTCCATTGACGCTGCGATGAAGCAGGTTAAAAGCCTTGGGGGTAAGGTCCTTACGGAAAAGATGGCAGTGCCCGGGATGGGTTTTCTTGCCAGCTGCATGGATACCGAGGGTAACATGTTTGGGCTCTGGGAAGAAAATACTCAGGCCGGATAATCTGGGAGGATGCCTTTTGAGAGGGAGACTGTTCAGGAAAAGAGCAGGTTTTTACAAAGGACTCTGTTTCTTCCCTTCTTATGTCCTGTTCAGGTGGCGACAGGGGTTTTCTCCCGGGCGGAAAAATGAACATATCTTCAATCTTCGCACCAAACAATTGCGCAATCCTGAATGCCGGTTCGAAGGAAGGATCGTACTGCTCTTTCTCGATGGCAAAGATAGTCTGGCGGGTCAGCAGGCACGGACCCCCGGGTCGGGAACGCGATGAGAAGATCCCAACGGATAACAAACCTATTGTTGCATGATACATTACCTTTTTTTAGTCATCGTCATAAGGAGCATATACCATATCTGTTGTTGGGAACTCCCCCGCAGCGGTGGTGGTGAACCGTATGAAAAAAACCGCTCTTCTTGCAGGTCTCCTGCTGGCAGCCTTCGTCCTGATGTGTGGATGCACCCAGAATACCGCACCGGCGGCAGTCTCTCCGGCTCCTACAACCATGGCACCGTCCACTGCTCCGACAGCTGATACTATGGCACCCGTTACCGGATTCCAGGAGTACATGGACATCACTCCCGCCGAGGCAAAAAACCTGACCGAAAAGGAAAAAGACCTCGTGATCATTGATGTCTCGCCGTATTACGCGAACGGGCACATCCCAAACGCCATCAGCATCCCGCTGGAAACCCTCGATTCCAGGGTCTCGGGCCTAGACCGTACAAAACCATACCTGGTCTATTGCCATGGTGATGCACCGAGCATAGCCGGCGCACAGAAACTGGTGGATGCCGGGTTCGCTCCGGTCTACCGGCTGAAAGGGAATTATGCAGCATGGGTCGCAGCCGGTTACCCGGTTCAGACCTGATCCTTCTTTTTTTTCGAGCTTGCGAGGAACTGATATCGCTGCAGCATTGTCTTTTTAAAAAACCCTTAAAAAAACCGATTATTTCAGATTACCGGATCTAAAAAAAAATCACGGCCGTATATACAGAAATCCCTCCTTCTGTTTTTGTGTTATCTCACCCATACCGGAGGAGACCGGTTCGATCGTATCGAGAAGAAGATCCTTTGTCACACCAAAAGCCCGCATTGCATTTGAGCAGACCGCAAACCTGACACCTTTTTTACTCAGTTCCATGATTTGATCTGCCCAGCGGTTCGGTGTCCTTATACAAAGGTACACGGCTTCGTGGTTTATGAGAATCTCGGTTTCAACCTGCTCTTTACCAAGGTCAAGGAGCAGATTTCTAGCATTTCCCAGGACCAGATCACTTTTTGCCAGCTCATCAATATGAAGTAATACACGGTAGTTCTTCATCAGGGAAGTTTCAGGCTGATTAGTGAAAAGTATTACGCCTGTTTTTTTCGCACCACCTCCACATCACTCAGCCCTGGCGGGGGTACCTTTTCACAATCACGGCCCATGCCCTCTTACGATCGGGTGAGTTGAGCCTCCTCGTACAATTGCCTAAGCAGAACCCCGTCCCACCCCCCGGCCAGCCGTGGCGTCACCCCATGCACCGGCCCACGGCTGCACCGCCACACCGGACCCGGTCAGCCCCCCGGCCCGGGAATATACGGAGCAGGTTTACCCATCCTTTGGCGATTGCGTGAGTCGAGCCCCCTCCTGCTCTGCGCCGAAGCCCCGCCCTGCTCATACCAAACCGGCACGTCCGGGCACTACGTCCGGCACCGAATGACAGGACATCGGCTGCTGGACGGGGCTGTACCCGAAGTGAGAATACCCGTACTGTTTACCGTCCTCATGCGTGTAGCAGCAGCAGTCAGAAGGGCAGGTGACCGTTGCCACAAGGGCAGGCAGCAGGAGGAACTCTAACAGGAAAAACACTATACTACAGGAAAGGACCAGGCGTTGTTTCACAAGGCATACCACCAGCAGACTGGAATCAAGAATGATAAACCAGAGAGATTATCAGGGTTTCTGTGATATTTCCCACCAGACGGGTGTGGTGCTGGCACCGGGTGGCACACGGTAAAACAAATCTCCGGTTATTCCTGTGTCCCGGTGCATGCAGAACCGCAACCTCCATGAACCCGCTGCGTCAACACCAGCATACGGACATGAACCTCCCGACTGCCCTCTCACGTATTGTGCCCGGCGATTTTGCCGCCAACCCCCCCCTCTTCGCCCTGCTTGTCGCAAACCTCATCACTATTGTCCTTGCCATTCTTGAGAACTGGGACCTTGCCACCGTCCTCTTCATATACTGGGCTCAGAGCATCATCATCGGGATCTTCACCGTTATTACGCTCCTCTCTGCCGACACCGGGGCACTTGCTGCCGATAGGGGAAAGTCGCTTGCGAAGCATGGCGGAAATCCCGAGGTCCGGGAGGAGTACATCTGGCTCTACAAAGGCGTGCTGGCCGGATTCTTCACGCTCCACTACGGCCTCTTTCACTGGGCCTACTTCTCGTTCATCGTCATAAGCGGGCTCTTTGGTCCCGTAGATTTTGCAGGTACCGGCATCTGGGTTGCATGCGGCCTCTTCTTCTTCAACCATCTCTATTCATATTCCTACCACCGGAGTAGTGAAAAGCAGGGGGCAAAATTCGTCTCGGAAGAGTTCTTCCAGCCTTACAACCGCATTATCCCCATGCACCTGACGATCATTTTCGGCTCCATGGTGGTGCTGGCGTTCCAGTTCCTCGGGATTAAATCAGTAATACCGGTGCTGGTCCTCTTCCTCGCCCTGAAGACCTGGATGGATATCAGGATGCACCTCCGCAAACACTACGAGCAGGCCCACCCAAACGAGCCAGTACAGCTCATCGGATTTTAGAACAGTTCAGGCCCGCAGGACTCCGGCAGGTATTTTTTTGTGCCCGTTCCGGGCTTAATTATATATCGAGGGCTTAAGAACAGACCAGGGTGCAATGATACCGGCCATTTTATTGGACACCTATTCGCCCTTTCCCTTCCGCATTTCCTTTGCTAGTTTTCCTATCCCCTTCCATTTCTTCCGCTCGAACCTGATCAGGCCGATCGCTGATTTCTCCTGTTCGAACGCGAGTTCCCGCACAAGCCGGAGATAATTGTCCAGCCGTGGTTGGGAAAGAATCCCATCGCTCACTGCCTCGCGGACTGCACAGCCCGGCTCCAGCTCATGCCGGCAGTCGGAAAACCGGCAGCCCCGTGCAAGTTCAAGAATGTCCGGGAATGTTTCAGAGATGCCGGAACCTGCGGTGCCAATGCCGACCTCCCGCAGCCCCGGGTTGTCGATCATGAGCGCTCCGCTCTTTAGCATAAACATCTGGCGGACTGTTGTTTTATGACGCCCTTTTCCGTCATAATCACGTGTGCCGGTTGTCTCCTGCACGAATTGTTCCAGCAGCGTATTGATGAGAGTTGATTTACCGACCCCTGATGAACCAATAAGACCGATTGTTGTCCCGGGCTTCAGGTATGGGCCAAGCCGGGACATCCCCTCTCCTGTCAAAGCGCTGATTAGTAAAACCGGAATACCGGAAGAAACCGGGGAAATTCCGGCAGCTAACGATGCGGGTTCTTCAGCAAGTTCAGATTTGTTGATCACGATCACCGGGCAGGCACCGGAGGCATGGACAACAGCAAGATAGCGTTCTAACCGCCGGGCGTTCAGGTCATGGCCGGCAGCAGTGACAATAAAGACGGTATCGATATTTGCCGCAATCACCTGATCGGTCCCGTCCTTTCCCGCAATGCCTCTGGTGAAAATGGTCTTTCGTGGGAGAATATCCACGATAGTGGAGACACCGGCATCTGGCTGGTGGAGCAGCACGACAAAGTCCCCGACCGCGGGAAAGCGGCCAAGCCGGCGCAATGAGCCGGATATCCCGGCCATGACAGATCCCCCTTCTATGAATACATCATACACTGTCCGTTGCCTGCATGCCACTCTCCCGGGGATATAATGTTTGGGATATTTTGCGAATGCCGACGCAAAATCATCGTCCCAGCCAAGTGATGGTAAAGATACCGAAAGGCTTTGCCTGCATGCCGGGGAAGAATATGTCATAAAAAACCCAACCACCGGTAAAAAGTGAAATTCCCGTTGCCAAGTGTTTTGTGGTCGGGATATCCCCTGCCACGTGGGATATCCATGATCATAAACGGGCCATAATTACCCCCACGGATCGGATGGAGGTGCCCCGGTGTGCTGTTAGTGTCGTGAAGAAATAATGATAAGCATATCAGAATCTATGGTGAGGTATGGATTTCTTTGACTCGAAATACAGGGGCACACCTCCCTGGGACATCGGCCGGCCCCAGAAAGAGTTCATTGAGCTGGTCCAAAGGGGAGAGATATCAGGATCTGTCCTGGACATAGGATGCGGGACAGGGGAGCATGCCCTCTTCTTTGCAGGGGAAGGGTATGATGCGTGGGGGGTTGACTCCGCCCCGCTGGCGATCCAGAAGGCAAGGGAGAAGGCTGACAGAAGAGGACGCCAGGTGCATTTTTGTATCCAGAACGCTCTGGCTCTCTCCATGCTTAAAAGGAAGTTCGATACCACCACCGATTCAGGGCTCTTCCATACCCAGTCTGATGAAGACCGACCGGTCTTTATGGATAACCTTGCAGCCATCCTGTCTCCGGCCGGGAAATACTTCATGCTCTGCTTTTCCGAACTGGAGCCCGCCGGATACGGTCCGAGGAGGATAACCAGGAGAGAGATACAGGATAGCTTCTCTGATGGGTGGTCCATCAATTACATCAGGCCGGCGATCTTCGAGAGCCGCACCCGGGCAGAAGGGCCTCGTACCTGGCTCTCATCGATATCAAAAAAAAGGACGAATAATTGAGGAGGATCTCCGGCAAGGATGGGGTCGAAGGGAAGCTGGCGGTCACTGCTGTGAAGGTCAGCGGGCATAAGGAAACTTGATCTGCAGAAAGACCGACAGATCCAATCTAAATTAAATGGAGTTTCTTCGGTCTGCCCGACATCCGCGACAACCGGGTCCCCCTCATCCAAATGTTAGTTGATAACCGATTACCAGATATAAAAAGGTGCCTTTAATAATAAAAATGGCGACCGGATCAGGTGCTTTTATTTGGTACTTGATAGACCAAAACCTCGATACCACCAGGCACCATCCCTGATAGTATTGCAGTTTACATTTTATTTTTCAATCCCTGTGCAAATGCCCTTGCTTCTGCCAGATCTTCCTCGTTAGGTCTTCCCTTATTGATTCCCCCGAAAAGCTTCATCGGACCCCAGGTATCCCATCCCTTGCAGGAGAATTCATCGACGATAAAAAATCCCCGGTTCACCAGTTTTTCCTTCAGAGAAGCATGTCTCTCCCTCCTCCCATCTCCACTGGTAGAGAATACAAAAGCCCGTTTTTCCGTCACTGCCGGCAGCGTCTCTACAAATTGCAGGAGAGTCTTGTGGTGTTTCATGAAATAGATCCCGGATCCGAATCCGATCAGGTCATACGCCTTGAGAGTGTCGGATTGTGCCTTCCCGATGGGAACAAGGTCCGCTTCCAGCTCCTCTGCTATCACCTTTGCCACTTTCTCGGTATTCTGGTGATGAATTGAAGTATAGACAATCAATGTTTTCATTGGGGCGATCCATCCTTGTTAAAGAATAGGCTACTAGTTTTTTATATTCTCTGACTCCCTTACAGGTAGCTGGAAGCCAAGGAATAGGACCTCTGCCTCTAAAGGCAATTTCAGGTCGTTAATCTGTGTAATGGCGACCGAATCAGGTGTATTTTATGTAAACTCAATGACTTTTCGAGTTTATTATCAACCGCACTACTCAAATAAACCAGGGTGCTAAGATTATTTTGATTCTCTACAGGAAACATCACTGTATCCAGTAAATTAAAACATTCTCAAATGCAGTCCTTTGGCTCGATTCTATGGTTTTCTACCTGGGACCACCCTCCAGTTCCTCCACAACCTTTAACTCCCCTCCTGCCGAACCCCAACACAAAACAAGGTGTTACTACATGCCATCAAAACTCATGGAGTACTTCAACAAATCACCGAGGCTCGGAACGCTCAGCACCGCCGACAAAGCGGGAAATATCGATTCCGGCGTCTTCGGCTCGCCCCACATGACCGACGAGAAGACCGTGGTCATGGGGCTTGGGAAGAACCGCACGCTGGCCAATCTCCAGCAGAACCCGCATGCCGTGTACCTGATCATGGAGCCGGGAGCAACCATCATGGACTGGAAGGGGATCCGGGTTTACCTGAAAGCACAGAACATTGCGACATCCGGGCCGGTGCTCGATACCTTCAAGGCCCAGATGGCGAAGGTTTCCGGGGAAGAGGCGGCAAAGATGATCTATGCCGCGGTGAGCTTCGATGTCACTGAAGTCCGGCCGCTCATCGATATGGGTCAGGAGTGGGAGAAGTCGGTATAGGTCTCCTCCTCACCCCCGCAATGGGCCCCGTCCGGGCTCCGATGCCCTCACATGACCGGTACCGGGCTGATACTGCCGGAATGAACAAAAGGGAGATGCCTTGTCCATTAGCCTTATGGTTTGGAGAACATCATAGGATAGAAGATGGATGATAAAAAGTATGAATCATTGAAGATTGAGAATATCGTTGCATCCGGTGTAATCGCCGAGTCCATAGATCTCGTTGAGTTTTCAAATAATGTCGGGAACTGCGAACTCAATAAGAAACGCTTCCCCGGTGCAGTTTATCGAATCGCCGATCCCAAGATTGCGTGCCTGATCTTTTCGTCTGGCAAGATAGTACTCACCGGCATTCGTAACGATAAGGCGCTTACCGACGGACTTGCTATCGTCATCAATTCGTTAAAAAAAGTGGGTATTGAACCTCTCAAAGAGCCCAAAGTTGCGATCACCAATATGGTCTGTTCATACAATCTCGGTAAATACATCAATA
>CAYWHL010000100.1:0-8760 GCA_964457995.1 uncultured Methanoregula sp.
CACGAGAGTATTCAAAATGCAATGCCACGCACATCGAGTTAAAACTCTTTGTGGTTAGTGTAAATTTGGTGAGAGCTTAATTAAAAGGTTTCGAAACTATATTTTCGATATCGCACTTTAAATCGCCCGAATTATAAAACCAGCGTTAATATCGGATTATTTAAACATGTAAATTTACTTTAACGAAAAAAAAGTTGAGTTGGTAATCCCGGGATAAATCTATCATAATCTCGGGAACAGGTCGGCTGGTTGCACTATTGACATCGCCAGATAAGAATATGTCCAACATTATGTCCGTGTTGGATTGCATAAGGGAACAAACCTGATGAAGAACAACCGCAAAAAAAATCTTCGGATTAAAAAAATTAAAATTCGATCGCAAGCACATCCGGACTATTCGGGTTTTTTACTGTGACACTACTTTACGCATCAGCGCCATCACGCCCGGTTTTTTCGGTTTTTGCGACGATAACATCCCGATACTCCCCATGCCTGGCACCGGAGTTTCGAACATCTCCTTGTTCAGCCGCTCGTTGAGCTCGTCGAAAATCCTCTTGTACGCCGTACAGTGAGGATCAACACCGTCCAGCGATCCACCTGATGGTGCGATCGCGTTATACGGGCACCCGCCCCGGCAGTATTTAATATGCGAACAGTCCTTGCAAGCCATATCCACGTACTTGGAGAATGCCATCATCCGTTGACCGGATTCTGAATGCATGAGCATTTCCATCGTTGGCCGTTCGCGGACATGCCCCATCACCCATTCCGGCATTCCTACGAAGCGATAACAGGGATAGATGCTGCCGTCAGGGCCGACAGCAAACGTGCTCCCCATGCAGTCCACGTAGGTGCAGACTGAACCTCTGCGGGTAAACACGCACCGGCAGAGGTCGTTGATGTTCATCACATCAATATCCTGCATGTGCTCGAGGGATTTGTCGAGAAGGTAGACGAGCAGATCCCCGTATTCCTCCGGGGGGAGAGCCCACTGCGTGGGATTTTCAGACCGCAGGGATGGTAATGCAGGGTGTAACTTCAGCGTAAAACCGTTCTTTAAGAAGAAATCAAAAATCTCCTGACGGTGTTTAACTGACTTGTTGGTAAATGTGCAGATGAACCTGACATTCAGACCCTGAGCCTTTGCGATGTCGTAGCCTTTCATGGTTTTTTCAAAATAGCCTGATCCCCGCTGCGAATCAGTGATATGTTCCGGCCCGTCAATACTGGAACCGACAGGAACATGGTACTCTGCCAGGATTTGGGCAATTTCCGGTGTCATCCTCCAGAGATTGGTCTGCATCGCAAACTCCGGGTTAAGATTGTGCAATCCTTCAGCAAGCAGGGGCAACGCCTCGCGGTAGAAAACGGCACCTGCAAGCAGTGGCTCTCCCCCGTGGAAGGTGAAGGTCACGCGATCGGTCCGGAAATTCTTAAGCCAGGCAACAACGTCCCTGATGGTATCAATGCTCATAACCGGTGATCCTTCTTCAGAACTCCAGCAATAACTGCACTTGGAAGGACACCCCAGCGTCGGTATAAGCATGATATGAAAAGGATTTTTCATTACACTTTTTTCCTTTCTTTAGAGTATAATTGTTTTCATTTTGGTGTTGTCCCTCATCAAACGCTGTACAATCAGGATGTTGATAGTCTCTTTCTTATGTTTTCTCATGGGGAAATCGAATACTTAAAGACATGGCAGGATTCTGGTCTGCTGTCACGTTCACTCCAATAACTCCAAAGAATTTCGTGACGAATGCGTCAGAATCAGGTTTTGATAATTAGGAACTTGTAATAAAAAAAAGTGTTTGATCTGATCTTACCTTGCGGGTATGATCAGTGAGCGCTCTCCTGCGGGCATGAACTCGCGGATTGCACCCTTTGCGAACTCGCGGCGGCCTTCTGAGACGTCGAACATCAGCGATGGGTCGGCGAACGTGATCATCATCAGTGGGGAAAGGGTCCAATGCATCTCCGCGTGTAATGTGGGCGGAACCGGCGATTGCGGCGTACTCACCCTGGTGACCGACGTTCATTGCATAGTTCGGGTAGTTCGGTCCACGGAGCTCGCCAGATAATCCCTCGTCGGGACGGATCGACATGGAGTTTGCGGATCCGCAAGCAGCAGAATGAGTGTTAATATGAATTATGACGTCAGAAAAAGCGTTCATCCTACCATGCCCGGATATCACGCAGAAGACATATTTTCTCTCCCGTCATGGTGCTCTGCCTCTGGCAGGTTATTCGCGTGATTCCGGTCGCTTTTTTACCAGATAGCGTTTAATTGTTCTACGTTGCGGTTTGTTCACGACAATTTTTTCCATCCTTTCCACTCTGTAATGGCAGGAAAAGAAC
Organism: uncultured Methanoregula sp.; assembly: GCA_964457995.1. Classification (GTDB taxonomy): domain Archaea; phylum Halobacteriota; class Methanomicrobia; order Methanomicrobiales; family Methanospirillaceae; genus Methanoregula. The sequence goes on from CAYWHL010000100.1 coordinate 2,359, forward strand.
GGGCCATGATAGATCCTGCGCAGAAATCCGGCAATTGCCGGTGCAGAAAATTCATCCAGCTGAAAATAGGTGCGGAATTCCTGCACGGTAATCCATTGTTCAGTTTCACCGAACTGTTCCATGTACTGTTCAAGAAGTTCAGGAATAACTCTGTTCCGTGCCATGATTATTTTCCTGAGGACTTTGGGAGCATTCGCTGTAGTAGAGCGGCGACGGATTTTCTGCTATCGAAGACGGGTATTTTTTCATCTCCGCTTCACCAGATACCGGTTGGGTGTGATCTGGGAGGGGTATTGAGCTTTGATCCGTTCGACACGGTGAACAATGAAAGGAAATTCAAAAAGCGGTTTATACATCAGCCTACGTAAAAACGCCGCTATTATCAGACCATTCTTCCCGGTCAGGTTAAAATGATCCCTGAATTCCTGCACGGTGACCCACCGCTCATCGGCCGCATTCTCCTCCATATACTGCTCCAGTAAATCGGGAAGTTCATTAAAACGGTCTATTGGCATTCCTTAATCTCCCTTTTTGGCACCCTCGGATGGTTTTTATAAGACCCGTAAATCCGGAACCTGTCACTCTGACAAGATCCAAAAACACTGGCCACATTTGCAAAGAGATCTCCCTCAATATCGTGCCGTTTTCTGACCGGGGAGATCGTTATATGCTACCTCTCGTTTTTTCCGGAAGTACGGTTCGCCTCCGTTGTGCAGTGGTGCATTCCCGCAGTTTCAGAAGATACCGGCATTTTTTGGGATCTGACGGGTTTTCACCCTCTTCACGCGTAATCTTCGCAACGATGAAAGGAAACTGGCTGAACGGTCCGACACTCAGCCGCCGCAGAAATGCGGATACCGTGTTGCTCTGGTAGCGTGTCAGGCCGAACCGGCCGCGGAGTTCGTGCACAGTAATCCACCGCTCATCGGCCGCATTCTCCTCCATATACTGTTCGAGCAGTTCTGGGATACCGGGATATTTTTTCATAGTGGCACTTCATGCGATTTTCATCAGATATCCGTGAAAAAAATGGATTGCCCTCAGGACTCGACCCGTTTTACCAGGTTTTCCATCACTGCGTCCACGGCTTTCCATGTGGGGGTATCTGCATGGCGGAGGACATAGGGGCGACCCTCGTCGCCGGCTTTCACCATCGCCGGATCGAGCGGGATAGAACCCAGGAAGGGTACGCCCAGTTCTCGTGCAGCCTTCTCCCCGCCACCCCTGCCGAACAGGTCAATAGTATCCCCGCAGTGGGGGCAGACCATCCCGCTCATGTTCTCAATGATCCCGATGACCGGCAAATCCAGTTTCTCGATGAACTTCACTGCCTTAACCGCGTCGAGTACTGACACATCCTGTGGAGTGGTAACAATAACGGCGCCCTGGACATTCGGTGCGAGCTGGATAATGGAGAGTGCCTCATCCCCGGTACCCGGTGGGAGATCCACAACAAGATAATCCAGCGATCCCCAGTTCACTTCATTCAGGAACTGCTGGATTACTGACATCTTCATCGGCCCGCGCCAGATAACCGGGGTACTCGTATCCGGAAGGAGGAACGCCATCGACATGACCGCGAGTGTGCCCATCACGTGAACCGGCTCCATGGTTTTTTCAAGAACGGCTGGCCGCTGATCCTCAATACCCAGCATCTTGGGAATGTTGGGACCATGAATGTCGAGATCGAGCAGTCCGACCATCCTGCCGTGAGCAGCGAGAGCATAAGCGAGGTTGGTAGAAACAGTTGATTTACCAACGCCCCCCTTGCCGCTCAATACAAGAATCACATGTTTCACATCAATCTTTGCTTTCGGTGGCAGCCCTTTGGGGGCATGGGTAGAACCCTTCGTTTTAGGGTGCTCATCAGTATTTGTTGTCATAATAGTCAGTATCGTACGATTACCCGCTGAGGGGCCGTTTTCAGGTTATTCCCCGAACTCACAGCCTCGCATCTCCAAGAAACGGGTAGTGATCATCATCTCTTCAGTAGGTGCTGTGATCCATGGATGTTAGTGCCCGCACCCTTCGTGATCGGGACCATGGCTGCAGCTGCTCTCACCCTGTGTAATTTTTCCTGCGATGAAATCATTAATTACGGTCTCTATTTGACCTCGTACTCCAATGAATACCTCAATATTATTTGCGCAGAACAGGTCGATAGCCTTTGGTCCCATCCCTCCGGCAAGAACCTGCGTTACCTTATGTTCGGCAAGTAATGCCGGTAGTTTCCCTGGTTCATGTCCCGGGCTGATAAGATTCTCATGAGAAGTAATACGTGAATCTTTAATGGTGAATAATGCATATTCCCGACAGTGCCCGAAATGCTCTGACACGAAATCTCCGTCTTTTGCGATTGCAACTTTCATTAAAATGACCTCGAAAAATATTGAATTCTTATCCCCGGAGGCGTCTGCCGCCCCCAAAACCAAAACCCTGTCCGCACCCGCAGGGAATCCCTCCGCGTCCACGACCGTAGACCGGGATATTCTGTGCGGAACCCCGCGACATCGCGAACCCGTTATCATCGTGAGCCAGCTGTGCCGCTGTTGCAGGTTCCTGTGCAGGTACAGGTGCCATGCGGCACCTGCCAAATCCCCTTCCTGTCATCGGACCATTTCCCTGTGGTCCTGTTCTATTAAATCCTGGCATTATTCAATTCCTGGTACCGTTTCAGGTACCCTTATTACTCATATGCGCATAAATGCTTAAAAACTTTGGTTTGTGCAATCCTCCAAGAAGCGCGATCATTCCGGTACCAACTTCCCGATCTCACGGAAATCCCTATGGTGCATGGTCCCCATCCTGATTTATTGTTAGTGGGGGATCTTACCCAATCACCACGGTTTCTTATTTCACGGCAGTCCAATAACTAGTAAGGTGATTCCTTTTGTCAAGACGGGCAGTTGACATGACCTTCCAGGCACTTTTTACACTCACCGATCTCCGGGTAATCCTCCGCGAGACCGCACCACAGCACGAGCTGGATGACAAACAGCGGGAGCAGGCACAACTGCTTTTAGAGAATCTCGAACGGCAGGTATCTTCATTAAAACAGGAGTTGCTGAAATGAGATGCGCAAGCGGTATCGAGGCGCGGCAGGTAGATGAACTTGCGATCAATATCGATCTGATCCAGGTAGGTGGAAGGCTCACGGGCGATGCGATGAAAGCCGTGATTGCCTACGGTGACGGGTACTCGGTCTGCGACAACTGCCGCAAGCCCAACCGGCTCGACTACATCAGCAAGCCCCCGATTGCAGAGTTCCACAAGGATGTTGCCGCATGGCTGAACATGGATGCCGTCCGCACCGTACCCGGGGCCCGGAGGGGATTCCAGGCAGTTGCCCATACCTATGTCCAGAAGGGAGATCCGGTCCTGCTCACCTCGCTCTCGCACTATACCGAGTTCCTTGCCGTGGAAGGGGCAGGAGGTATTTCCTGCGAGATACCCGCAAACAATCAGCACATGGTTACATCCGATGCAGCCGCTTTCAAGATCGAAGAAGTAAAAAAACAGTTCGGCAGGGCACCCGTCCTTGCCTTCATCGGCCACGTGGATTACCAGTATGGCAATATGCATGACGTGAAATCGATTGCGAAAGTCTGCCACCAGTATGATATTCCCGTGCTCTACAATGGTGCCTACACGGTCGGTATCCTGCCGGTGAATGGCAAGGATCTTGGCGTGGATTTTGTTGTCGGTTCCGGGCACAAGAGCATGGCAGCCCCTGCACCGTCCGGAATCCTTGCGACAACTACGGAACGGGCGGCAGAAGTCTTCCGCACAACTGCCATTATCGGTGACGTGACCCAGCGAAAGTTTGGGATCAAGGAACCTGAGATGATGGGCTGCACGCTGATGGGTGTCACCCTTATCGGGATGATGGCATCGTTCCCGCAGGTTAAGGAACGGGTAAAACACTTTAATTGTGAACTGGAGAACAACCGGATCGTTGTCGATGGATTTCTTGTGGTTGAGGGAACGAAGATCCAATCAGAAATGCCACGAAAACACACGCTGACCCGGGCAGATACGATTGGTTCATTTGACAAAGTAGCAGAATCGCATAAGAAATGGGGTTACTTCTTCTCGGGGGCACTGGAGGAAAAAGGCGTGACGAGTGTAATTCCCGGTGCCACCAAAGTCTGGAAGTTCAACACCTACGGCATGACAAAGAAGCAGGCTGTGTATCTCGCAGAGACATTTACCGAGATCGCACGCAAAAACGGGCTTGCGGTGAAGGAATAATCCGGTCTGAAAAAAATATTTTTCTTTAGAACACTTGATTGCTGGTGTGCCTGAGCGGATTCAGATTAAGAGTCCTGCCTTTTTATCCCATCCGGTTTTTTCGTTTACCCCCTAGGGGGATACCCATGAGGCGGGGATGGATGCGTAAAACGCCGGAACCCCCTAGAAGAGCGTCAAAGATTTTTGAGTATGTCTACAGAGCCTTGTTTTTAAAATTTATCATTAAAGGACCAAAACTTGAAAAGGAAACAGAAGGAATTTAAAAAATATGTTTGTTCCGACCGGGATATTTTTCACGAAAGGTGTGGGTGTCCATAAAGACCGTCTTGCTTCATATGAGCTGGCATTGCGAAGGGCCGGGATAGAAAAATGCAATTTAGTGTATGTTTCAAGTATCTTTCCCCCCAACTGCAAACAGATCTGCAAATCTGATGGATTGGCACAACTCCTTCCGGGAGGAATCACGTTCTGCGTTATGGCACGGAATGATACAAACGAACCGAATCGTCTGGTATCTGCATCCATAGGTCTTGCCCTGCCTAAGGATACCGACGAGTATGGATATCTCTCGGAACATCACGGGTATGGAGAAAACCAGGAAAAGACCGGGGAATATGCTGAAGATCTTGCAGCCACGATGCTTGCCACCACCCTCGGTATAAAGTTCGATGCCGGTCTTGCATGGCAGGAGCGCGAACAGATCTACAAGGCAAGCGGGAAAATTATCAAGACAAAACATGTCTGCCAGTCGGCAGAAGGGGACAAAAACGGCTGCTGGACAACCGTTATTGCCGTAGCGGTTTTCCTCGGATAGTCGTTTTAATATAAGGGTAAAGTGCTATTTTAACCCCTAAATCTAAGAAGGATTTACGGAGTTAATAATGGCAAAAATTGCATGTCCGAAATGCAATCAAAAAAAGTTATACAAAATGAGTGATGGGAAGAGACGTTGTGCACGATGTCAGTACGAGTTCATTCCCCACAAATTACCACTAACATTTTCTCGGGATGAATGGAAGGAAATCCTTCATTTATTTCTCATGGAACAAAGTTCGAATTCAATAGCAGAACAGACAGGATTCAACAAACAACGGGTCATGAGAGCATTAACCAGAATTCGACGTGTGATGACAAAAGATGTTCCCGAAATCTTCTCTGGAACTGTTGAAGTGGATGAAACCTATCTCGGAGGTCAATGGAAGAACAAACGAAGATCCGTACGCGATCAGGGATCTAAACGAGGACGAGGTACAACGAAGCAACCGGTATTCGGGATCCTCTGTCGCAATGGTACTGTCTGGGCCGAGGTTGTCGAAGACGTTGGAGCTGATACTCTTCAACCTCCTATCTCACAAAAAGTTACAACGGGTTCTATTATCTGTTCGGATACCTGGAAAGCATATACTGGCATCGTGGCACGAGGATACGTTCATCGTTTTGTCAATCATGGTGAAAAACAATACTCCGACGGAAAAGGAAATCATATTAATGGTCTTGAGGGATTTTGGGGGTATCTAAAAAGAAAACTATCATCGAAAGGTGGAGTTTGTCGAGAGAAACTACCTCTCTACTTAGGGGAGTACGTTTGGAGGTACAATCATCGAACCAATCAGGAAAGGATAAAAATTAAAAGACTCATTCAATTATTAAGAGAAAGTTAGGGGCTAAGTTGATACTTTACCCTAATATAATTCTTTCACGGTGGAAAATCTGCATGGGAAATGCTTAACCGGATTCACTTCGGCTTGTAGTATCCCCATTTTTCGAGTGCCCCTGCCAGTTCCTTTGCCTTCTTTGCTTTCTCATCGAGTGTGATACCTTCCTGCCACGCCTCAATCGCCTGTATGGTTGCAATCGCTCCCGCCCGAGTGCCCTTCGGGTGGCCGTGGATACCACCGCTTACGAGCAGCACCAGTTCGGTGCCGTAGATGTCCAGCACTTCGGGAACAAGTCCGGGGTGCAAGCCTCCCGATGAAGCCGGAAACGCACTTTTTAGTAAGCCCCAGTCCTGGTCCAGCGCCATGTGCTCTATGCCGGTGGTCGTCTTCTCCCGCAGCACATCGGCAAGCAGATGCGCTTCTTTTTTTGTGCCAATGAGTTTTCCCACCGCGGTCCCGGTGTGGATCTGGCTGACACCGATCAGCCGCATCA
>CAYWHL010000101.1:0-8666 GCA_964457995.1 uncultured Methanoregula sp.
TCCAAAATAGGACTTTTTGCCCTTTTTTGTCCAGGTACCTTCTTTGTTTCTCCGGGTTTTTGCATCGTCTCCCCGGGGAGTATCGGCAGTTGCATGTCCCGGATCCGCCGTGATGAATGTCGCATCCTGGATCACACCTTTCCGGATCTTCAATCCCTTTTCGTCCAGTTGTCTTTGGAGTTCGTTCCAGATCGCCTTATCCTTATTAGTTTTGGATAGACGTTCCCGGAAATACCAGACCGTCGTTTGATCGGGAATTTTCTCGGGAAACCCGAGAAATCTCAGAAATGAGATCTTGTCATTTGCCTGCCGTTCAAGTTCCGGATCGGATAATCCGTACATCGATTGAAGGACCAGTAACTTGATCATGAGGACGACATCAATATTCGGTCGTCCTCCCTGTTCGGAGGTATTCGTGTAAATGTCTCCAATAATTTCTCGAAATGGTTCCCATTCAATGAGGGTTGCAAGTTCTCCCAGCCGATCACCGAGATCTTTTACCTGCTTATACCGCTCCTGTAACGCAAAGTCAACAAGAGATTCCATACCTTTTGTTCGTAGTTCTAAGATAAAGTACTTCTGGCGGTGGAGATATTCGGAATTCTCTATAATTTTAATGCATCATAAAAAATAATACCATCCTTTAGCCTAATCTGTAACCACCCCCGACATCGGAAAATTTACGACAAGGTAAAATAATATCGTGAATCGTAATGCCTCAAAAACAATATGAAATTGATCCGATTGGTTTTCTATTTGCGACAGGAATAACATTCATTGTTTTAGGATATATTTTTCATTGGTTTGATGGGATTATTTCATTTATTTGGCTATTAATTCAAGTTCTTGTAGTATTTTTAATAATTGGTGGAGTGATTTATCTTATTTATCATTTAATTAACCAATCAAAGTATGGTGTAACATTAAGGCAATTCACTCGACCATGGATAGGTATTGTATTAATAATTTCATTAATCATCTATGCGGAATACTTATTTTTTAGATATGGTTTTCAAGATGGATTCACAATTGCAGTTATTTGCTATCAAGTATTTTTGGCAATTGTTATCTTATGTTTAGTTGCATCACCCTTAATTTTAGAGAAATCGTTTATCTCAACAAAATATGGAATATACATTTTAAGCTTTTTTATTATTGGAACTGTATTGGGCACCATATCAGAAGATTACGGAGGATATTGGGCAGGTAGAGTTTTTTTAATATCGTTAATTTTTTCTACGATATTTATTGGTTTTAAGTTTATTATACCAGTAATAATTTCCGAATTAGATAAAGAAAAGACACCAATCGGTAAAAAGCCGATTGTAATACCAAAATATGAACCACCTCAATTTCCAGCAGGTTTTCCAGCAGGTCATATTACAGGAAATAAAATTACAATTTATGATATCGACAAAATGGAAGGTATAGAATTTGAATCGATTTTAAAAACACTTTTTGAAAATATGGGTTATTCTGTTTATTTAACTCCCATTACTAACGATTATGGTGCAGATTTAATTTTATCAAAATTTGGAGAGAGAATTTCTGTACAGGCAAAGAATACGAGTGCGAATGTTGGAATTGGTGCGGTTCAAGAAGTTGTGGGGTCTTTGAAAATTCACAAAACACAACTAGGATGGGTTGTATGCAGTAGTTATTTTACAAATCAAGCTATAACTTTGGCTAATCTTCATCATGTTGAATTATGGGATCGAGATAAATTGAATGAAATGCTTAATAGATACCCCATTGTTTAATAAAAAAAAGAATTTTTCTGGCTATTTTTAATTCTTTAGTATTTCAGATCACCGTCCATGATTGCACTTTCACCTCTCATCTGCATACTGTTGATACCTTTAGTCCCTGCTTGATGATTCATGGAATCTTACTGGTGTTCGAAGAAAAATACGATACCTGGAATGATGAAAGATCCACAGAACTATAATCCTGCACTAACACCATGCCTCAAGTCTGAATGTGATTTGTGGGGAGATGGCGAGTGCTTCTATATCCATAAGGCAGGAAAATAATCACCTTCCTGCATTCAGTTTTGAAAATAAAGATCAATTCGCAAACTTTATCGTCATTCGGTTTTAGTATAACACATCCGCCTCATTTTATAAAAAGTAATCAATAGATAGCGGAAGGTGGGTAGAGGGGTATCTGAAATGAAAAAAATGTTGTGGTGTGGATTATTTGTATTGCTCATGGTTTGTGTTGCACCAGTTTCTGCCAGTATATTATACACTAAAATTGGTCCGGAATTAGGTTGGTCTCAGTCAAATGGTTTAGGCATAAATGATAATGATGAAATTGTTGGGACCGCATTAACCCACGAAATAGGCCACTTTGGATTTTTTTATAAAGATAATATTGTCTCAATTCTTGGAAATGACATATTTCCGTCGTGGGCAATAAACAATAATGGACAAATTGCTGGTACTAGCGGATCCCACGGTGTCATATGGGAAAATGGACAAATTATCGACGATATTCCCGGCATGAGTTTCGTACGTAGTATTAACGATAATGGTGTGGTTGTAGGCGCGTATACTCAGACGCAATGTAGTGAGGTGAGCCCGGGTACCATTTTTTGTAGTGAGTTCTACCATGCCATGGCATATGATCATGGGGAGATTATTTATCTCCCGGAGCTTCCAGGATCGTTTGAGTCAAGGGCTTATGATATCAACAATAACGGACAAATTGTTGGTACTAGCGGATCCCACGTTGTCCTATGGGAAAATGGACAAATTATTGACCTTGGAACGGGAGGGCGTTTGGTAAGAATAAATGATATCGGCCAGATTATTGCACAAAGAAATTCTCATGCCGCTCTCTATGAAGGAGGATCATGGAAGGATTTGGGAACCCTCCCTGGTGGTACTGTAAGTATAGCACGGGACATCAATAATAACGGTGTAATTGTTGGAGAGTCGAATATCGATCCAAATCTTGATCCAAATGGGAATCCACATGCTTTTATTTATATCAATAATGAGATGAAACCGTTACCTGACAGTGGAGATTATAGCAGAGCACAAGAAATTAACAATCATGAGTGTATAACAGGGAATGACGGAGATTATGCGGTTCTTTGGCAATATATTGAAAAACCGCCAGTTGCAAACGCAGGTCAGGACCAGACAGTTATCGTGAACGAGGTTGTCATTTTCGATGGGAGTGGTTCTACGGATTCTGATGGGACTATTGAGTCCTACGCATGGAACTTCGGGGATATTCATACTGGTTCTGGAGAGACGACATCCCACACCTACACAGTTGCAGGCACATATACAGTGACTCTGACTGTTACTGATAATGAGGGTCTGACAGGTTCGGATACTACAGTGATCACGTTACCGACACCGGGCAGTCTCGAAGTCAAATCGTCACCATCTCATGCAAAAATTTACATCAATGGCATTGATACTGGGAAATTCGCAAAATGGACATTTGACAACTTGGCACCAGGAGATTATGATGTATATGTAATGCTTGAGGGATATGCAATACCAGAAACTGAAAAAGTGGCGGTGATTTCCGATCAGACTGTGGGGTTACATTTTATGTTAAAAAAAGATGGGACTCCAGCACCTGAATTTCCGACAACCATCTTGCCAGTGACGATAATAATTGGATTCCTTGGTGCTGTGCTGTTTATTCAAAGAACTAAGAAAAACTAATATTTTTTAAAAAGCTCATAGATTGATTCTGTTGGCAGATCTCCCAGGCTCGCGTATAATTCGGACGTGGCAATATCAAAAAGTCTCAGGGTTTTTTGTTGTGCGCTGAGCAACAGTATTGTGATCAATCGGGCAGCATCCTAAAAAACAATCTTTATTTAACCCTAAAAACCCTAACAAATTTACACGGAAAATTCTAGTTACCTAGTAATCCAGAAAAGAGGCACGAATAAATGAGTTATTTTTCCGTATCAATACATTCTCAAACCAAATTACATATGGCTTGCGCACTAAAAAATAAGACTACTGGTGGAACCGCATGAGCGTTGAAGTGACTGAAGAAAAGCCTGTCCTGACGAAAAAACAAAAGACCAAGGCAGATAAACAGGCGGAACATAGTGCCCGCATTAAACGGACACTTGTCGCATCCCTGCTGGGTATTTTTACCGGTGTTCTGTCATACTGGTCCGGGGGAATACCTAATGCTGCCGGGCTTCAGGACAACGGTTTTTTGGCGCTGATGCTGATGCTTGCCGGGATAGTAATCCAGAAGCACATCTTCATATTCATGGGTATGGACACGGCAAAATTAGGTGCAAAAGACTGGTTCTACCAGGGTTTCATGACCCTCGCATTCTGGTTTATGACATGGACAATCCTGTTGACCTCATTAACCCCGGTACTGGCATAATTAACTTTTTTTTGTGATTTTCATGAGAATTGCGATCGTTCATAAAGACCGCTGCCACGCAAAAAAGTGCGGTACAGAGTGTATACTTTATTGTCCCCGTGTAAGGACCGGGGATGAGACAATTATCATTGGTGAGGATGGCAAGGCACTCATCTCTGAGGAGCTTTGTGTCGGGTGTGGTATCTGCATCAAGAAGTGTCCCTTTGACGCGATAGATATTGTAAGCCTTCCTGAAGAACTCGAGCACCCAACCCACCGGTATGGCGGGAACGGGTTTGCCCTGTACGGTCTCCCTATACCGGTTGAAGGGAAGGTAACCGGAATCCTGGGAGCAAATGGTATCGGCAAGAGTACAGCCGTCAAGATCCTGTCCGGACAACTCCGGCCCAACCTTGGGACCTTTGACAGCGAAGTCCCATGGGGTGAGATTTTTAAACGCTACGCCGGTACCGAGCTCTTTGATTATCTGCAGACAGTATCAAAAAAGAGCTTAAGGATTGCATCAAAGCCCCAGTATATCGACTATATTCCGAACGTTTTTTCCGGTAATGTCAGGAGTTTGTTGAAGACCACAGATGAGCGCAATAAACTCACAGAAATCACACCGGTTCTCAAGCTTGATACGATTCTGGATCACGACATCAGCACGTTAAGTGGTGGTGAACTGCAGAGGGTAGCGATTGCCGCTTGTCTCGCACGTGATGCAGACCTGTATTTCTTTGATGAAATAACACCGTTTCTGGATATTTACCAGCGGATTGCCGCGGCTAAATTAATCCGGGATCTGGCCTCGCAGCGTCCTGTTGTAATCGTTGAGCACGATCTAGCGATTCTTGACATGCTTGCAGATACGGTTCATGTAGGTTATGGTAAACCAGCGGTTTTTGGTATCATCACCCGTCCCAAAGGTGTCCGGGTCGGAATCAACCAGTATCTTGAAGGGTTCCTCGTTGAAGAAAATGTCCGTTTCCGGAACACGGCAGTTGTTTTTGAAAAACGAGCCCATGACAAAGGCTCTGACAGGGAAACCCTGTTTGAAATCCCGGCATTAACCAAGACCTATGATGCATTTCACCTGACTGTCACTGGGGGATCAATCAAGGCCGGTGAGGTTCTTGGGGTCGTCGGAGCAAATGGTACGGGCAAGAGCACATTTGCCAGACTCCTTGCCGGTGTTGAAACACCTACGACAGGAAAGATCGAAACATCCCTCAGGATTTCCTACAAGCCCCAGTACATCAAAGCAGATACATCTGACACAGTTGAAATGTTCCTCCGCCAGAACACGACAAAGTTTGATTCTTCCCTCTACCAGCATGCGATCATCGAATCACTCTCCCTTGAGGTAATTCTCCAGTCACCCGTGGATTCCTTATCTGGCGGAGAACTCCAGCGGGTAGCCATTGCCGGGTGCCTCTCCAGGGATGCAGACCTCTATATTCTCGATGAACCAAGCGCCCATCTTGATGTTGAGCAGCGGGTCAAGGTGACCCGGATGATCAAACACCATGCTGAGGGTAAATCGGTTGGGATCATGGTAATCGACCATGATATTTACCTTATTGATATGATCAGTGAACGGATACTGTTCTTTGAAGGAGAACCGGGCATAAAGGGTACTGCCGCCGGACCGTTTATGATGCGGGAAGGAATGAACAGGTTCCTCAAAGCGCTCGAAGTTACCTTCCGCCGGGACCAGAGTGGCAGGCCCCGGATTAACAAACCTGGATCATTCCTTGACCGGGAACAAAAAGCACTGGGCGAATATTATTACTATACTGCTGACGAATAATTCGAGCCGATGGGTATTTTTGGTAATTATTGATTTGTACTATTTCACTCTGTCCGGTAAAACATGCATACACGTGCCGGCAGTCCTTAAAGACTTAAACCTGTTTATAAAAAAATCAATTTTTTGATTTGCCTGCTTCGTATTCGACAAGGACAGGGGCGATTGTTTTTGTGGATATTGATCGCCGCACGAGAACGGCGAGTTTGCGACAGTAGTGGATATGTGCCATCTGGAAACTGACAATCAATCCAAAGCAGAAGCAGGTGATACTGATCAGGGCGTAACTTACTATATCAACCATGGTCTGTTACTCCGTATGTTATGTCTCCCTGGCGAGTTCATCAATGATGGGAATCACTGATTCGACATCGAAGCATTGCTTGGCGATCACCATGAACCGTTTCGTATAGTACATCATCAGGATCTGGTATCCGACAATTGTACCTATAGCAAAAGTCATGATTCCTATAGCAATGTAAATTAACAAATCTGTCAGCATGTCAGCCATAATGCATCTCATTTTCTTTACGATGTCAACCTGATAAATATATTGAATGGATTTTTAAAAAAACGGTCAGAAAAATGACAGGAATAGCAGGAGATGCGTTCTCGTCGAACATACATCCTAGTGACCGTATCAGGACCCTCTTTTCACGGATAGCGGACACTCAGACCTGATAATCCCTGATTCTTGCTGGCAGGATACTCATGCATTGAACACGATTCATCAGATATATCAGGGATCATCCCACAAATTGAACCGGCAGGAAACTATCCGGTTACCGCAGCTGGTTTTACAGGTGAAGGATATTGAAAACTGAAATGCCCTTGTCCAAATCCATACGACAGTTTATCCGGCAGACAGAAACTATACTGGACACAGAAATTTCTCTCCTGCGTAATCCCGAGGCAGACCCCAACGGAACGCTGGTGGATGTGTATACGTATAACATCGAGAAGAATGTAATCCTCTTTCCTGCGCATTACATGGGACTTTTAAAGGATTTTATAATTGCCCGGCACTGCACCCGCCTGCTTATCAAAGGAGCGGCGGCAAAAAAATCCCGTTACCTTGTCTGTTCTTATACCAAAAATTCCATGTACCGGGGTATACATCAGATCTATATTGATGCACTCAAGGATGAAGCAAAGAAAGAGAAAAAGCTCCCTGTCACCAAACTCATCCGGATGCTCAATATCCTCTACACCATCTGTAATGATGATATCAACGAATTACCGTGGAACCCGATAACCAACGCCCGTGTCTATCACCACTTGCCTTCAATAAGAAAAACCCAGTTGTACTATCTTATGAAAGAGGGAAAGAAGGATATGGATGAGATGATGGAGTATGAGGATATCATTCCACGGCGTTACTTTGTCCTTAATAAATCCATGTTTTATGCCCGTGACCAGTATCTCGCAAAGACCCTTCCGGCAGATGAACTGCTGCCGGTTATTAACATCCCGCAGATGAAAAAGTTCAATCACCTCGAGGTAAAAGAGATGCTTACCACGCGCTGGACACATACGTCCTGGTATCAGTCCAAGATTTTTGGTGACGCCATGCTTGAAATCATGGAAAAGTACCTGCAAAAAATAGACTGGAATGCAGAAGCCACCATTGATTATTTCTATGATATTTACCAGTCAGGTGTTCTTATGACTAACCATTTTATTTCATATATGTCCATGAAAGACTGGTTTGTATGGGAATCCCCTCAGCATCTGCAGGAAGCCCAATCGAAAAAGACAGAATATGAACACGAAGCATTAAAAAAGATTTTTGGTGACCTTATCGGGGAATCGCCAGCTGATTTTACATCGGAATCATGATGACGTGGAGATACAGGAAATCAATGGAGGGGCGTTCATGACATCAAGGGAAGTGGATGGATTATTAAAAAAAGGGCGTGCTTATGCCTCTCGCACAAAATACAAAGAGGCAATTGCGTATTTTGATAAGGCTTTGTCGCTCGATCCCGCTAATCCTGAGGCCTTGAATTTTCGGGCGGGAGTATTTATTGAAACCGGAAGGAATACAGAAGCACTTGCTGATTGCGAGCATGCAATTGCTCTCAACCAGAACTTTGCGGATGCATGGGCGAAAAAGGGACGCACACTCTATAATCTCGAACAGTTTGAAGATGCAGTGGTTGCCTGTACCCGGGCGCTTGCCCTGAACGGAAATGATGCATATGCATGGTATATCAAGGGAGTCTGTCTCGATGAGCTCGGGAGAAATGATGAGGCCAGTGAAGCGTATGGCAAATCCCTTGAACTGGAGATTATTCTTGATATGGAAGCTGAAAAAAGGAAAGTCGGGAGATAATATCCTTTGAAATTCACCTTAAAGGGTTTTTATCCCGCATATATCCGGGGGAGGATCAGTTACCCACCCCCTGCGAATATCCGGGTACCTTCACGAGGAAATCGTGCCGGATATTTTATTATGTGATTAATCACTATGAGTTCACATGGAACTCCCAGAACT
>CAYWHL010000102.1:0-8539 GCA_964457995.1 uncultured Methanoregula sp.
ATGGCAGCGGTTCACTTTCACCCTGCATACTTCGCAATATATAGCCATGATCAGAACCGATGAGTACCTGGAGATGTATGAATGGACTTTTCCGAAGCAGCAGAAAGAATCTCCCGAAAGTTTTCCCAGAAAGGGACAGAGGTCGATCCAAAGAAGATCGAGGGCAAGCTCCGCCGTCTCGTCAATGAGTTCGGTGTCCAGCCATCCGAAGCGGAACGCAGTGTAACCAACGAACTTGCCAAAGAGTTCAACCTGCCCGCTATGGGGACAGGAGGCAGTGGAAAGAGCAGTGGTGCAGCCGAGTCAAAAAAAATTGCTGATGTTACACCCGGGGACTGGGTAACCATCGAGGGTAAGGTTGTCGCACTCTCCACTCCCGCATCGCCTGCCATTGCCCAGAGCGGGATTATCGCAGATGATTCCGGGGGTATACGGTTCGTGGCATGGGCAAAATCGAATGCACCTGCGATGACCAAAGGTTCGTACTACCGCATTGAATCGGCAGTAGTAGACGAATTCAAGGGTGTCGCGAACCTGAAGATCCACTCCGGGACTGTCGTAAAAGAATGCGTAAACGATGGTGCACTGATCCCAAGTACGGTTCCGATTGCCAGTCTTCATCCTGGAGTGTACAGCGTCCGTGCGAAAGTTATACAGGAATGGGATTCCTCCCATGAACGGATGCTCCAGTCCGGTCTTTTGGGTGATGAAACCGGCACGATCAAATTTGTGATCTGGAAGGAAGCGGGCAAGGAAAAACTTGCTGTAGATTCTGTATATACTATCTTCTACGCTCAGGTGGACGAATTCAACAGCAGGCTCTCGCTCAACCTGAACACTGCAGAGATCATGCCCGAGGAGGGTGACATTCTGGTGAGCGGGGGTAGTTTATCAGTCCGCGGGGCAATCGTGCATATTGCACCCGGCTCCGGAATTATCAAACGCTGTCCTGTCGAAGGGTGCAACCGTGCCCTCTCGCGCCAGAACTATTGCCCGGTCCACGAGATCCAGCCCAAATTTATCTATGATTTGCGGATCAAGGGGTGGCTCGATGATGGTATAAAGACACATAACGTCCTGCTCCAGCGGGATGTAGTAGAGTCACTTACCGGCATAACGCTTGAAGCGGCACAGGAGATTGCAGAGAACAATCCGCTTGGCATGGACGAAGTATTTCTCAGGATGCGCGATGCGATACTCGGGCGTTATATCATCTGCCATGGCCGGGAGATCGATAACCGTCTGCTGGTCAATGTATGCGAGCGGCTGACCTATGAGAGTGGAGAGCATACAGCACTGCTGAACCGGTCCGGGAGTGCCTCATGAGCCCGAATCCACGGGACCCGGGAAGAAAAGACGGGGTCTTCGAACGCGAACCGGCGCGAAGGGTTTTTGCCGCAGAGCTTCGTGAGTGCCGCTACCAGTTCAAGGAAGGCGAAGATGAGAAGAGTCCGACGTTTGTCCTGATCCCAACAGGTGAACGCTGTAACCGGATCTTTCTTGTCGGGACACTTACGGAAAAACAGCGCCAGGGGGACCAGAATATATTCTACCGGGGAAGGGTGGTTGATTCCTCCGGTACATTCTTTGTCATGGCAGGCAGCTACCAGCCAGAGGCAATGCAGCAGCTCGCAAAAATCGATACACCGGCCTTTGTCGCTGTTGTCGGCAAACCCAACCTGTACCAGACACCGGATGGAGCTTTTCTCGTCTCAGTAAGGATAGAATCAATCACTGTGGTCGATAAGGCGACCCGCGATCTCTGGGTGCTCGATACTGCCGCACGCACTCTCGACCGGATTGATGCGTTTAAGGCGAGCACCGCACCGGATGTCATAAAAGCAAAAGAGCAGTATCCCGCAATTGACGTGGCTGTGTTCCGGAAAATAGCGTACGACGCACTGGCGCAGATAAAAATATAATCGTTTTTTTCCCGTAACCATAGGGAAACCTTATTTCATTGCGTACTAATCACTCTCCGATGCTTATGGAGCAAAAAGAATTGAGTGTACTCATCAAAGACCTTGATGTAAAAGTACTCAAGGATGAGGCAAAAAAACTGGGGCTGAAACTCGGGCGCTGCCCTACAAAGATGAGTATCGCAAAGATGCTGCCCGAAGAAACATTAAAGAAATTTGCAAAAAAGTGAGCGGGCGGTTGCAGAATAAAGGTTCTCCTGACATCTGCACATCCAACCGTGTTTCGTTCGAATGTAACCGTCAGTATACTTCAACAAGTCCCTTACTTTTCCCGGTGATAGACCGGCCACCCTGAGGTGTCACGATAAAGGAGTTTTCAATACCAACGAGGCCGACTTCCGGGATACCTTTCTTGGGCTCAAGGGCAAAGACCATTCCTTCCTCAAGCGGCTCATCGAAACCTTCCGCGATAACCGGTGTCTCATCGATCCAGAGCCCGATCCCGTGCCCGAGGAACTTCACCCGGCGATCGCCAAAACCCATGAAGTTGGTAAGGAATGACGGTTCAATTCCTGCCATGATAGTCCGGTAGATCTCTGAAGGGATTGCTCCCGGTTTCAACATGGAGGCCATGGTATCCTGGATCTCCACGCAACGGATGTGCTCCTGTATTGCCGCATCCGATACAGGCCTGCCGAACATGTACGACAGGGTCTTGTCAGTCTGATATCCGTTATACCCGCACCCGATGTCGATCACGACAAGGTCGCCTTTCCCAAGCGTCCGTTCACGGCAACCCATCTGCGGGACCGAGGGGTGCATACCCGAAACACCCCCTGGAGTATCCACGCAGATCGGGCTGATGGAGCTGGTGCCAAACCCGATCTGGCCGAGCAGCATCTCGTTGAACCTACCGAAACGGATGATACCCTGGTGGCCTTCCTTCACCATCAGCGAGTACAGGTCGCAGCCAAACGTGACCTCGTCAATTCCTTCCGCGAGCATGCCCGGCACGCAGTCCTC
This sequence comes from uncultured Methanoregula sp., assembly GCA_964457995.1. Lineage (GTDB taxonomy): Archaea > Halobacteriota > Methanomicrobia > Methanomicrobiales > Methanospirillaceae > Methanoregula. Next base: position 2,943 of record CAYWHL010000102.1, read on the forward strand.
AAGGACATGGCAATGGATCTTCCCGGCCCGCTCCATAAGGGAGAGCTCGTACGGGCTCTTCTTCGCTCTTACTGCAGATACCTCTGCATCTACCGGTTTTACATGAGTGAACGGCAGGTGCTTCTGCATCCGCTGGAGCTGGGCGATCGGCACCAAATCGGTCTCAAGGAACACCTCCCGCGGGATCTTCCCCGTGCCCACCGCCACGTCCCGGTAACTCCTCATTTTCCGGAGGTCAGGAAAGAATGACTCGTCAGCCGCACGCTCGTAACTCTGCCGCACCCAGAAGACGGCATCACCGTCATGCGGAACGAGGAGGAGACCGTCCGGCATGGTGCCCGTGAAGTAATAGAGGGGGACCTTGCCGGTAATCGCTGCCATCTCCCAGCCGGGTTGCGTCTTGTCCATCCTCGCCCGGAAACGATTCAGCCGGTCTTCCAGTTCGGTGAGCGGAACCTTCATAATGATAAAAACTGGGTCTGAAGGGATAATAAGAATGATGAAATGCGTTTATGAAAAGAGGATAAATGCGAGGGGGATTTTTGAGAATGGAATAAATCAGCGGGAAGATCGTTCCTGTTCCCACCGCTTCATTACTTCAGGACCTTCAACAAACACAAGGTTGTGTTTGCGTGCATAGAGTCGGGCATTTTCTTTTGAGAGTGCATAGCCGGATTCATCATCCAGCATTTCGCAGATTGTCATTGCCGGTGTAATTCCCGCCATTTCTGCCAGTGCAACCGAGAGCTCAGTCTGCCCTTTCCGCTGGTCGAGCAGTCCATCTGCGGCCCGCAGGAGCGCCATATGTCCCGGGGTTCTGAAGACCTCGTGAAAGTTTACACCGCCACCATTGAGAGCCATTTTTACCTGGTCGGCAATTGCATTCACCGTAAGCGTCCGATCCCGGTCGGTAATCCCGGTAAATGTATTGCGGTGGTTCACCCACAGCGAGAACGAGGAATGGTTCTTCCTGTCATAGGGGATATCCCCCTCCCGTTCCGCCACGGCTATTGCCCGAAGGGCATCACTTGCAAAAGGCAGGCCAAGTCGCTGTGCAGCGAAAGGGTGTACTGCTGTGCAGATCAATCCCCCGCCATCCTTGCGCATCTGCACAATATGGCGCGGTGTAACCGCATCAGACCTTATTGCAAAGTCCGTTTCCCCTTCACGGTCATCAAAATCGTAGAGAAGGATGAACTTTCCATCCCGCAGGGCCGCCAGAGCATCATCAATCATGGCCCCACCTCGACAGTCACGGTATCTGTATCTTCAACACCGAGTTTCCTGCGCAATGCCACGGGAGCGATTACTTCAATTATATCTTCCGGATAATGTGTTCTTCCTGGCATAACAATACCGCAGGGGATGGTCCCGATACGGCACGGGAGGCACTTTGCATCACCAAACGTCCGGCCATCAGTGGAAAAGCCCTTGATCCGGATCCAGTCAAGTGCATCAATCTTTTTTCGCACGGGAAGACTCGAAGATGAGAGACGGATATTCAGTGTGCCAGGGTATGGTTCAAATCCCAGATGCGTGTTAAACTGTTGTTTGTAAGGTTCCAGACTCATGTAGTACTTGCCTTCGCCAATACCACTGACCACCATGCCACTCAGTATATATCCTTTATTGCGCTCAGAAAAAATCCGGCAGTAGTCCTGGTACTCCATCCGGAGCTCTTCTTCTCCACTGCCGGTTATTGTAACATGCTGTCCATCTGCTGCAATCGTCCGCGTAATGAGCCCCCGGGATTCAAGCCCTTTTAATCTGCGGGAGGCGGTCTGCTGGCTGATTGCAAGCATTTTACCAATGGACTGCGATGACACAAAAACCGGGCCTTTGCACCCACCCCGAAGTGCAATCACCTTGAGACACTGGAGATCCTCAACTGGAATCATGCTTATCAAAATTGAGGTGCTTATTATTTATGGGTTGCCCTTCGGACATATTATCGTCGTGATTCGTTTAATGTCGAATGTAAGTTCGTTAATTATATAATGCTCTGAGTTCTTTGTAATGAGCATGAAATCCGGATTGCGGAACCAGCTTGCCGAGAAAATGGCAGGTGAGATCACGCTGTCGGACTTGCCGGGGCTTGCGCTGAAAAAGTGGCGCATGAACTTTGAAATCGCACCAGGTGTCCTTTCAGAACGTCTGGGCGTATCTCCATCTGTTATCAGTGATTATGAGAGTGGCAGAAGAAAAAGCCCCGGTACCGCAGTTGTTGGCAAAATTGTCGACACACTCCTTGCCATAGATGAGGAGAATGACGGTAAACATATCCAGAAATTTTCAACGATGCTCTTTTCCAATATTAAGGATGATGTGATCTACGACATCCATGAGTATGCCGCAGCCGTCCCGCTCAAGGATTTCTCTGGTGCGATTGGCTGTTCGCTGCTCTGCGGATCAACGGATCAGGTCATTTTTGGTTATACCGTAGTGAACAGCCTGAATGCGATAATGCAACTCTCATCGGATGAATTCAATCGCATCTACGGCTGGAGCACAGAGAGAGCCGTTGTCTTTACCAATGTATCAACCGGAAAATCACCAATGGTTGCGATCCGTGTCACCCCCTTCAAACCCCGCTGTGTGGTGCTGCAGGGAATCGACACTGCTGATGTTCACCCGATAGTGGAGAAGATGGCAGAACGGGACCACATTACAGTGATGTGCACGATGCTGGAAATTGATGAAATTGTTCATGCATTGAGGGAAAAAGAATGGTAGGAATCATTACCTACGGTGTGTATATACCGAGATACCGAATCAAAGTTGAAGAGATTGCAAGAGTATGGAATGCAAACGCTGCAGATATTACCGCCGGAATAGGAGTTTTTGAGAAGTCTGTCCCGGATCTTGACGAAGATGCGGCGACGATCGCAGTCGAAGCGGCCCGTAATGCGTTGCTCCGCAGGACGGTCGATCCCAAGGATATTGGTGCAGTGTATGTGGGTAGCGAATCCCACCCCTATGCGGTGAAACCGACAGCATGTACGGTGGGTGAAGCAATCGGCGCAACACCGGATATGACCGCTGCGGATTATGAGTTTGCCTGCAAGGCAGGTACAGCTGCAATCCAGACCTGCATGGGTCTTGTAAAAAGTAAGATGGTCACATACGGTCTTGCCATAGGTTCTGATGTATCTCAGGGTGCTCCAAGTGATGCCCTCGAGTACACCGCAGCAGCAGGCGGGGCGGCATTCCTGATTGGCCTGAATGACCCCATTGCTACAATCCATCATACCTGTTCTTTTACGACCGATACACCAGACTTCTGGCGACGCGAAGGCCAGGACTACCCTCGCCATGGGGGGCGATTCACCGGGGAACCGGGCTATTTCAAGCATGTTGAAGGAGCAACCAGGCTGTTGTTCGAACAGACCGGCAAGAGCCCGAATGATTTTACCTATGCTGTCTTCCACCAGCCGAATGCAAAGTTTCCGCAGAAGGTAGCAAAGATCTTGGGATTCACACCTGAACAGATAAAGCCGGGCCTTGTGGTGCCCAGGCTTGGCAATACCTATTCCGGTTCCTCCCCAATCGGCCTTGCCGCAACACTCGATATCGCAAAGCCTGGAGACACGATATTTGTCTGTTCCTTTGGTTCAGGCGCAGGTGGTGATGCGTTCGATATCGAGGTTAACGACACGATTCGGTCCACAACATTCCGGCGTGATGCAGCACCCGGAGTTGAGCAGCTGTTGAAAAATCCCATCTATCTTGATTATGCACGGTATGCCGTTCATAAGGGGAAGATCGTGATGCAATTATGAGAGATGTTGCTGTAATCGGGGCAGGGTGCACGAGATTTGGAGAGAAGTGGTCGAGCGGGTTCCGTGAACTCTTTGTTGAAGCAGGCGCACTTGCACTGGAAGATGCCCAGCTTTCCGGAGAGAAAATTGATGCAATGTATATCGGCAACATGAGTGCAGGACGGTTCATTGAGCAGGAGCATATCGGTGCGCTAATCGCTGACTATGCCGGGCTGGCAACGCACCATATCCCCTCGACCCGGGTTGAGGCAGCATGCGCCTCCGGAGGACTTGCCTTCCGTCAGGCTGTTATTGCAGTTGCAAGCGGGATGGAAGACATTGTCGTGGCGGCAGGTGTCGAAAAAATGACGGATGTGGAACCGGGCGCAAGCACTGACACCCTTACCGGGGCAGCCGACCGTGAGTGGGAAGGATTTGTAGGTGCAACGTTCCCGGGGCTCTACGCGATGATAGCTCAGGATTACATGCATCGTTATCCGCTTACACGCGACCAGCTTGCACAGGTTGCAGTGAAGAACCATTATAACGGGGCGAGAAATCCGATCGCACAGTACCAGCAGGAGATAACGATTGAGACCGTTCTGAAATCGACGATGGTTGCCGAACCCCTGCGGCTCTTTGATTGTTCTCCTATTACAGATGGCGCCGCTGCAGTAATCCTGGCGCCGCTAAAACGGGCCAGAGAGTTTACCGATACGCCGATCAAAGTGATCTCGAGTGCCCAGGCAAGTGATACTATCACGCTCCATGACCGGCGTGATATATCAACACTCGATGCAACGTTAGCCGCAGGTAAAAAGGCGTTCAGGCTGGCAAAGCTTACCCACAAGGATATCGATATGGTGGAAGTACACGATTGTTTCTCAATCGCTGAGATTTGCGCAATTGAAGACCTCGGGTTCTGCAGGAAAGGTGAGGCGGGGAAACTCACCGCCGATGGTGAAACTGCACTTGGCGGAAAGATCCCGGTCAACACAAGCGGAGGGCTCAAAGCCTGCGGGCACCCGGTTGGCGCAACCGGTATCAAGCAGGTCTATGAAATCGTTCAGCAACTTCGTAACGAGGCAGGAAAGCGCCAGATCGATGGCGCGAAGATCGGAATGACCCATAATGTGGGGGGAACCGGAGCAACCGTAGCTGTTCACATTCTCGGGAGGGTCTGAAATGACGGTCGCACGATTCTGGAGAAAAATCCCCCAGCGGTATAACATGATTGGGACAAAGTGCGAAACCTGCCAGAGGCACTTCTTCCCCCCGCGGACCTTCTGTCCTGACTGCCGCCGGAGTGGCAGGATTGTCGATCACAAGTTTGCGGGCTTTGGTACGATTGTTACGTATACCGTCATCCATACAGCAAATGAACAATTTGAGGCATTCACCCCGTATGTGATTGCCATCGTGAAACTCGATGAAGGGCCGCGCATGACTGCACAGATTGTCTGCCGTCCTGACGAAGTGAAGATTGGTATGCGGGTGAAAAGCGTGTTCCGCCGGATCGCGACCGATGGTGAGAGTGGGATCATCCATTATGGTACGAAGTTTGTACCGGTGGATTAGTCCGATCAACTTTTTTATAAAAAATGTGCTTCCTGCATTATTCCTGTTTTTACAAAAACAAAAACATTTTCGGGGGGTTATACTCCAGCCCACAGTGTTCCCGTTCACGATAGTTACCCGGCAGGGAAAAACATCCCGAAGTACCGATTGGTCGTATCATTCCGGGTATTTTAGTCACCGGGTAGCGCAACAGGGGATGAGTTACACTATTTCTTAAAAATCAGTAAAAAGACACAGATTTTTATAAAAATGATACATAAT
>CAYWHL010000103.1:0-8379 GCA_964457995.1 uncultured Methanoregula sp.
CTCAACTTCGCCCCCGGAGAGTCCTGCGGGAAATGTGTCCCCTGCCGGGAGGGACTCAAGCACTCGCTTCTCCTTCTCAACAAAATCATGGCAAAGAAGGGCACGAAAAAAGATCTCGAGACCCTTGCCCTCCTGTCTGATACTATCGTCGCAACATCACTGTGCGGGCTTGGCCAGACAGCACCCAACCCGGTGCTGACGACCCTGGCGTATTTCCGCGAAGAATACGATAGGCTGGTGAAACCATGACGCATGGGCAGGTCAGCGGTGCGGATGCACCAAAGAAGCGGGTCACGGTAACCATCAACGGGAGAAAATACCGGGCGGACGAAGGGGAGGTCATCCTCTCGGTTGCGGGACGGGAGAAGATCGCAATACCGCATCTCTGTTATGAAGCATCGCTGGATCCGTATGGTGCATGCCGGCTCTGCATGGTAGAGGTTGTCAGACCCGGAAAAAAAGAGATGACCACTTCCTGCACCCTGCGGGCAACTGAGGGGCTGGAGGTTGTAACCGATACCCCGGATATCGTGAAACACCGGAACATCCTGTTCGAGCTCTACCTTGCCGAGGCACCCAAATCGGAGGTCATGAAAGCAATGGCGGCCCGGTACGGGGTGACGAAGACCCGGTTTTTAAAGAAGCTCGATACAACGGATTCGCTGGGTAACAAGTGCGTGTTATGCGGGCTGTGCGTGCGGGCATGCACCGAGATCATGGGTGCCGGTGCGATCGGCTTTATCAACCGGGGTCCGTATACAGTGGTCAACACGCCGTATTTTGAACCAACTAAGGACTGCTTCGGGTGCGGTGCCTGTGCACAGGTCTGCCCGACCGATGCGATCGAGTTCGAAGACACCGGCGCCGAGCGTGTCATGAAATCATGGAGCAACACCAAAGTCCCGCTGGTGCAGTGCGACTGCTGCGGCAGGTACTATGCGCCAAAAGCGCTCGCGGCATCCACTCTGGCCCGGATTTCCCCTCCTGTAAAGGAAGCAATATCGGCACTCTGTCCGGAGTGCCGGGGAAAACGAATCGCAAGAGAAGAAATTCTTGCAAAGACCGGTGGTGCAGGTAACCATGCCTGATACCCGGCCCGGGCGGGAAAAAATTCTCGGGGTTGCCCAAAAAATCCGGCGGAACACCCGTAAAGGAAATGAGAGAGGTTTCAGGGTAATTATCACCGGAAAAGGAGGGGTCGGAAAGACCACGATTACTGCCCTCCTTGCCCATCTTTTTGCACAGAAGGGATTTACCACACTCGCCGTTGATGAAGACCCGCAGATGAACCTTCCCTTTGCAGCAGGTATACCCCGTGAAGAGAGTGACAGGATTATCCCGCTTACAAAAAACCTCGATTACGTGCAGGAAAAAACCGGTGTCCGTCCTGGTGCCGGGTGGGGATCCATGCTGACACTGAACCCGGACGTATCGGATGTGGTAGAACGGTTCGGGATTAAGGGCCCCGGTGGGGTAAACATCCTTGTCATGGGGACGATTGTGCAGGCGGCAACCGGGTGCCTCTGTCCTGAAAATACACTCCTGGAGTCCGTCATCAGGTACATCAACCTCCGTGAAGGTGAAGTTATCCTCATGGATACACCGGCCGGGGTTGAACATTTCGGACGATCCATTGCCCAGGGTTTTAACCAGGCAGTACTGATCACTGATCCGACATTCAATGCGGTGCAGGTGGTCAGGCAATCGGCACACCTGGCAAAAGAACTGGGCATTCCCACAATCCATCTTGTTATCAACCGGGTGCGTTCAGAAAATGACATCAGAAAGGTGCAGGAAATCCTGGGCGATACCATGGATTTGTTTTCTGAGCAGTTTTACCTACCATATGACGAGGACTTGATCGTGTGCGAGCCCGATGTCGTGCCCCTGCTGAACAGTGCATCGCCGTTTATGGAACGCCTCATAACCCTCCAGAAAACACTGGAAAACTACGGGACGAAACCCTAGGGAATTTCCCAACGGAGTGTGTCGCGGTGCCCTGCCGGACTGATCGCGCCGACTGAGAACCGTACTGGGCGAGATTCCCGGCCGGAAGCGGCGCTTAAGGAAATATCTGAAGCATTAAAGCCCGGGGGTATCCTGCTTATCGGGGAAAAGCGATCCGATACCCGGATGCCCTCCCCGCATTTCTTCTTCTGCAATATACTATCAGTTGGAAAAGAACCTGAATTAAGGATGAAGGAGAATGATAATTGGGAAATTAAGAATGACAACCATAATTGTAGACCAGGATCTATGAACCCGTTGCGGGATCTGTTCCGTTGTCTTCTCCCCCTTCATCGTGCGATAGCAGATGCGGAATGATATTGATCATCCGGATGCCCTGGAACTATAGGAGAGAAGAGACCCCCCTTAATCATCCATAATCACCATCCACTGCGCCGCCTGCGGCAGGAAACTGTTCCGTTACCAGAAGATCGGGAAGGGAAAGCTCCTGCACTGCTGGAAGATGCGGATATCCTCTGATCATACTGTCATCGATGGCGATGATGTATACTGTCCCTGCGGAAATCATATCGGCGTGGTGGAGGGGCAGTGGATAAACCTGCATGGCGGTTCGTTTACAACAACCGGCTCGGCGCTGAAGAAATGATGATAACTGAAGAAAAAACGCCGTTTTCAGATCTGTAGAAATTTTTCCCAAAAAAAATTCTTCATGAATATATCCATTCTTCGTATCATCTTCATCCGATTATGGAGAATATCACATAATGGAGTGGGGTTTTTAGGGAGGGCAGGCCCTTCCCCTATCCTCATCCCCTGAAGCGATATTCCTTATATCCACTTTTGGGCATAATTCTTCTATCCTGCCCGGGGATTGCTGAAGGCACGGACAAGACCTGTTTCTTAGATTTTCTACAGGGCCGTTTTTTTGGTTATTATCCGGTTGGCAAATGATTAGATGGGAAGCCCCAGCATTGAGAACAAGCCCATAATCTTCAGGCCCATGTAGATCATGACTGCAATGAAGACAAGTTTCAGCTGTTTTGCCGGCAGCCTGTGCGCCACCAACACGCCCACCTGTGCCATGACGATGCTGGTGCCGGCAAGAAGTGCCCACTGGAGCAGGTTGACGTACCCGAGTGAAAAGGGGGGAAGACCGGGTACTCCCCATCCGTTGATGATGTAGGCGATGGTCCCGCCGAGTGCGGTGAAGATCATAAGCCCTGTCGATGTCCCGACAGCATTGTGCATCCTATAGTGCAAGGCGAGCACCATGACCGGGATGAGCAGAACCCCTCCACCGATTCCGATGATACCCGAAACGATCCCGAGGGGTATTCCCCACAGGATGAAGATCAGCACGTCGTCAACCGGTTTCTTCTCAACTACGGGAGGCTTTGCGGTGAGCATCCTGATGGCTGAAAGAAAGATGGCCAGACCGAATAGCGTGGTGAGCCACTCGCCGGGGATCAGGGTGGCGATATATCCCCCGAACAGCGCCCCGAAGAATCCGGCGGTACCCATTGTTACCGCGGCTCTCCAGACAACGGCACCTTTCCGGTGATGGCCCCATGCGCCGGAGATGGCGGTCGGGAGCACGACGGCGAGGTTCGTTCCGAAAGCAACAAGTATGGCGGTGCCGGGATCCAACCCCATCGAGGTTAAGACCCAGTACTGGACCGGCACCATGATGAAGCACCCGCCCACCCCGAGCATTCCTCCGGCAAGGCCCACAATGATTCCGGTAAAAAGCAGGGCGATAATATAGATCGCGTCGATTGGCATGTAAGATCAGCACCAGTATTTTGGGATGATGGAATTAATGAATTGTGAAATTCATGTCCACTTATTTGTATTTAAAAAGCGGGAATGATATGTAAAAAAATGGCGGTACTACAACAAGGTGCCAACATCGATCGTCTTCTGGCTCCTGATCTGTTTCATCTCCTTCTCAAGATCTGTGTCTACAAAATCCCAAAAACCGGTTTCTCCACGTGCATATCCTTCATGCCAGCCCTCCGGGACCGGGATTTCGTCGTAGAGCTCTTCCCTACCTGCCTCCAGTATATTGGTTTTCCTGCCCATGAGATCCGCAGCGGATATGACGTTGCCGCCGGTTTCGGCAGAGAGTCTCTCAAGCCACCTGAAACCTTCGTATGACCGGAGAAGGTGATGGTCCAGGATAAGGGTTCCAGCCGAACCCGCCAGTTCAACGGCGTTTTTCCATGCAAATGCACGCTCCCTTTTGGATATCTGTTGCAGGTACAAAGGCGGCCCTGATGCGATCACGATATCAGGTTTCCATTCGATGATCCGGTCGACCGCCTCCCTGTTCAGGAGTTGTATGTCGGATGCGTGCACAAACGAGTAATCTTCTTCCCTGATGCAGGTCATCATCACCGTTCCGAGGCGGGACTGTGGCGGGCCGTGGGGGACCGGTCCTGAAAAGCAGAGATCCGCGCCTTCAATCTGCTCGGCGTTAACCGGGTCCAGGTCCATGTGCCTGATAAGGTCTTCCCTGCGTTTCAGAGAACGGGAGGAGATTCCTGACGGGCCTTTGCACCATAGTCCGGCCCCTTCAAGCGGGGGAACACGGTCGAGCGGGAGCTGGTAGGGGTTTGCGTCTGCAAGAGGGATATGATCGCCGTGGTAGTGGCTGATCACGATCCCGGTTGCTTCCGAAAAAGCGGAGATGATCCGATCCCGTACGGCATCGCCGATTGCAACCTGGCAGGGATGGGGAAGAAGCCCGTTTCGAAAATACCCGAGGGCGACGCCCGGATCGATAAGGATGCACCGGTTGCCTGCACGGACAAGGCAGCATAATCCCCTGACACCGAGAGACTCGGTGGCCAGTACCGCAAGCTCCACACACCAGAATGGTCGGCCCCTCACAAGATTCTATCGAATTGGATAAGGGTTAAAATCCAGTTGTTATTTACGGGAGATTGTATCCGGGGTTGATTATGTGAATTATGGGATTTTCCAATGAAGAGATGAATATATCCTTAAGGTCATGGCAGGATGCTATAAGGTGTTTGGCTGTGAGATTTGGGAGAGATTTCCGGTGTACGGGTTTTTTCAACCAGGGTTCGGTCCGCAAGGATGAAAAAATAATGAAAAGATCGTATGAGACGGGATATCCCCTGGCAACTCCCGGTAGATAAATCAGAGGGTCTTTGGACGTTTTCATAATTATGGAAAGATCCTCTGGTCTGTTCCCCCGGTGCCTTTGGGGGCAGGGCCAGTTCAGATCCGGTGAAACCTGAAAATTCAGTAATGCCCCGATCAGCAACGGGATAAAAACCCCTGCAGCACTTCATGCAGCCTGACCATCGCCAGCGTATCCCTCTTACAATATTCCAGTAAGGCTGCACGTTTCTCTTCCATCTTATCTGCATCCATCTTTCCCTGTGCCATCATTGCAAATGTCACCAGTGCCGTATCACCGTCGGCAATCTCCAGCCCTTCATAGGAAAGGTCCGGAACGAGCACAGGAAGGACGACCTTTATGGATGTTCTTCCACAGAATTCGGGATGATTGATACATTTGATACACTGTTCGAGATCACCAATACGGTTGATCAGGCATTGCAGTTCATCCGAAAGATCGGGAAATGTTCTGCTCAGTTTTGAGATTGTTGTTTTTTCAAAGCTGCTGTAGGTGATGATTGATCCTTCCCCTTTGAGATCCTCAATAAGCCGTTTTGCAAGTTCACGGCGACAATCATGGTGCGGATCTGCAAGATAATCCATATGGCGGATAATTTTTCCGGAACTTTCACAGATATGGAGGGAATACTGGACCGGGATCTGTTCATACGGTGCAATATCCGGCCAGAGTGGGATTGCAGTCATCATTGTCTCAAAATCGAGATAAAATGTAGGCCAGCTGATTGTTGCTAATTTTTTTAAAAGATCCGGGTCTATCTGCATTTTGCCGCATTTTACACAATCGACAACACGTTTCTGGTTATCCGTCAGGGAAAAACTATCGGGAATATCATGGATGGAAGTAATACCCAAGGTAATGAGCTCTTCAACTGCCTTCTGTTGAATTCTTGGAATTTGAAAGATGTGAGCTTCAATCTCCTTCCCACGACATTTTCCGAATTCCCCGCATTGTTTGCAATTGAACGTCAGTTGTGGTTCCGGTTCATCCTGCGTGCTGGATACAGAATCAATGAAATCAACAATCGTTTTGAATTCTTCAACTTTGGCAAGGACCTGCTCTGTCATATCGGCTTTTACAAAAAGCTGTTCTGTGGGCATGCCGAGGCGATAATTTTTATCAATGAGGAGGAGACTTATCGTTGAGGGATGAAAGCCGGCTGCCTGTGCAACCAGCGTAGTATAAGCCATGTCATCGATGAATTCTTCCCTGGCTACAACATTGGATTTTACTTCGATAAGTTCCCAGGATTTCGCATCCCGGACAAGAATATCTGCTCTCGCAATGTAATTTCCGGCAATAAATGTGGCTTCGAATAGTACGGTTGTTTTTGGATCTTTCAAAAGATCCCGTGTACGATTGGCTGCAGCGTTTGAGCTTAATTCATTAACAAAAATTCCTTCAGGGTACAGACTTCGGGCAAGACTACCGATCTCTTTTCCCTGTTCCATACGGAACAACTGACCCGGAGAAAAATCGGCCCGGATTTTTCCATTCCGGAGTCTCCATCCCAGAGTGTTGCAAAATGCCGTGTCGAGGAAAATATTTTTGATGATGGCTTGCATGGGTTCCCCAGAAATAGAGTCTGAAACAAATGAACCTTGAGTTTAATGAAGATAACAATTTTGAAAGGTATTCCGGCTATTTTCGAATAAACATAGGCAAAACCAAATACGATGATAATGGAATGAGAATTATGCTTCTTTTTGTCGATACGGAAACAACCGGTTTACCAAAATATTCTGCAACAAATGATATCGAAAAATGGCCACGGGTGGTCCAGCTGGCATGGTCATTATATGATACCGACGGTAATCGTGAATGCGTGAACAGTTTTATCATTTATCCTACGGATTTCACCATCCCAATGGACACTGCAAAAATTCATGGAATCACAACTGAGCGGGCAAAAAAAGAAGGAGAATCGTTACATAAAGTGCTTCCACGTTTTAATGCAGATGTGGAAAAAGCGAGAACGATCATTGCCCATAATCTTGATTTTGATCTGCCGATAGTCAATACTGAATTCATGCGATGCAAACTGGAAACAAATCTCATGAAAAAACAAAACTTCTGTACTATGAAACCCCGGGAAATTGTCTCTTGGTGCAAAATTCCCAAAGCCTCTGGATATGGATACAAATGGCCGACCCTGACCGAGCTGCACCTGCAATTATTCCAGGAGGAATTTACCTGCAGCCACAACGCCGGTGCCGATGTGGAAGCCTGTGCAAAATGTTATTTTGAATTACGCAGGAAAGGAATTATCGAATAGGGATCTCATACTAAAAGACCGGGTCAGTCTGCCGTTCATTGTATTACCCTGCAGAAGCAGGTATACACAACCCTTTCCCTGATCCGGGGATCCGGTAATTTCTCGCTCTGCCTGGACCGGCAAGTACCCGAACGTACACAAACCCTATAATAATCCCCGACCTATATCCCAGTACACAATAGAGGTGAACTGATGGGCAAGGCAATTGAATGCATCTATGAGGATAATGTTCTCAAACCGGTTGGCAAGATCCAGCTTCGTGAGGGAGAACGAATCCGGGTGACCATCGAGAAGAAACTCAGCTTCGAGCCCATACAGTTAAAGAAGAAACTTACCTCAGAACGCATCAGCGCTCTTAAGGATGATTCATGGACCTCTTCCTAGATACCTCTTTTATCATCCCGCTGATCATTGAAACTGATACAACCCGGAGAGCCCGGGATTTTTTCTCGTCATTCTCCGGCACCTGTGCAGTGAGCATGTCGGTCTATGAAGAATCCTTCTTTGTAGGGCTCCGGATCATTGCGGAAGATGAATTCGGGATTACCGGTACAGCGAAACTAAAAGAGCACATTCTCAACAAAGGCTATGGGTTTGCTGACGAATTCATCCGCAATCTGAATGATGTATTCTCCGGGCTCGTGATCGTTTCTGACTCATCGAATCTTTCCGCTATCACAGAAATTGCCCGCACCTATGCTCTTCTTCCCAATGATGCTCTGATTGTCGCCACATGCAGGGAACATACAATTCCGAAGATTGCAACATTCGATCGGGATTTTTCAAAGATTAAAGATCCGGTTCGCGTGAAAATCTAAACGCCTTCAGGTTTTAATTGATTCAAATTCTGAAAAAAATCAGTCTTTTTTACATCTTTCTTTCAGAACAGACCTCCACAAATTTACAACTCAGACACTCGCGTTGCGAGGGCCGGGCCGGGAAATCCCCATATTCATATGAAGCATTC
>CAYWHL010000104.1:0-7948 GCA_964457995.1 uncultured Methanoregula sp.
AGCGGGGCCATAGGGTAGCCTGGCCATCCTAGGAGACTGGGGGTCTTCTGACCTGAGTTCAAATCTCAGTGGCCCCATTTCTGATGTTGTTTTATTGGTTGTTGTTATGAAAATTACTGAACAATGCATTGACTGTTTACTTTCCCGCGTAAACCTTGAATGCGTATTGTGTCATGCCAGTCCCTCACTCATGGATTTAACAATGTCAGAGTGCAGGCAGATTATGAACGAAATTCGTTCTGCACCGCTCAGCCATCCCCAAATCGCAAGCCGTATCCATCGCAGGGCTTATGAACTTCTGAGAAATCCCGATCCGTTTGCAGAACTCAAAGCTCTGGGTAACCGACAGGCAATAGAAGTCTGTAGAACGATCCGTGATGAGCTGTCAACATTCCGCGAATATGTCCTCGCCTCAGTCATCGGCAACACATTTGATTATGGGGTGAAAGGACACATAGTTGAAGAAAATTTTTCTGTTTTTTTCCTGAGGGAATTTGCACGAGGGCTTATCATTGATGACACGGATAAAATCGCCCCGCTCTGCTCCCGCGTTGTATACCTGAGTGACAATTGTGGCGAGATTGTCCTCGATCGCCTCCTGATAGATTACCTCAGGTCGCAGGGTTCTCATGTTACGCTTGCTGTCAAAGAGTCCCCGATCCTCAATGATGCAACATTGAGGGATGCGAGAGAGATGGGACTTGACAAACGTGTTGATCTTCTCACGACAACAGGTGGAGGAGCTGAGATAGGTATATGCATGGAAAATATTCCTGAAGATCTTCGGGATGCTCTATCAAAGTGCACAATCATCATCGCAAAAGGGATGGCAAATTTTGAGTCACTGTCCGAGATGGACAAACTCCCGCCAGTTGCTTATCTGATGGCAGCGAAATGCAAACCAGTTGCTGATGAAGTGGGGGTTCCCGTAGGGTCGAAGATCGCACTTTTACGTACCTGACATCAGCAACTTCTTTTTCTCACCCTGCATCCCATAAGGCTTTATCCGTCTATTCTGATCATTGATCATGGTACTCCTGGCAGGTATTGACATTGGATGGCTGCTCATCATCAGCGGTGCTCTTCTCCTCCTTGTTGAAGTATACAGCCCGGGTTTTTTTGCGGCGGTACCTGCGACCGTGATGATCTTTTTGGGCATATTATTTCTGCTGGGAGTGGATGTCTTCAACTCAGGCTGGGGTGTTGTATTAGGTGTAATAATCGCGATCGGTGCCGCAGGGTTCACGGTATGGTTGTACGGGAAGATCACACCCGACGAAAGTCCGACTACCATCAGCCGCGACTCCCTGATTGGTCTGGAAGGGAGGGTGAAAACACGTGTTGATGCAACAACAATTTCCGGCAAAGTTCTTATTGCAAGCACTGAATGGAGTGCCTGCTCAACCGGATCCGAAATCCCACCGGGAAAAAAGGTAAAAGTTATTGATTCACAGGGTGTGCATATCGTTGTAGAAGAGGTGAAATAACATGGCAGTTTTTGAGACACTTATCGTTATATTTTTGATCCTTGTCATCGTCGCCATTTTTGCAAAAGGCGTCGTGATTATCCAGCCGTACGAACAGGGACTGCAGATCCGTCTTGGACAATATGTCGGTCGGATGAATCCCGGTTTTCGCTGGATCGTACCGTTCATCAGCGAAGCGATCAAACTCGACCTGCGGACTCACGTGATAGATATTCCCAGCCAGGAAGTGATCACGAAAGATAACTCGCCGACGAATGTTGATGCGATTATCTATATCCGGGTAATTGATCCCGAAAAGGCGTTCTTCGAGGTTTCAAACTACCGGCTGGCTACTGTTGCACTCGCCCAGACAAGCCTGCGTGGGATTATTGGTGACATGGAGCTGGACGAAGTCCTCTATAACCGGGACGTGATCAACACAAAACTCCGCGATATCCTTGATCGTGAGACCGACCAGTGGGGTGTCAAGGTAGAGCGGGTCGAGATAAAAGAGGTAGACCCAATCGGAGCGGTCAAGAGTGCAATGACCGAACAGACTGCCGCCGAGCGAGCGAGACGTGCTGCCATCCTGCGTGCCGATGGTGAGAAGCGCTCAGCGATCCTCAAGGCTGAAGGTCTCCGACAGAGCATGATCCTTGAAGCGGAAGGAGAGCGGCAGAGCAAGGTACTCCGCGCGGAAGGGGAACGGCTCTCAAGAATCCTGCAGGCACAGGGAGAGGCCCAGGGACTTCGTATCCTGTCGGTGGGGGCAGCACCACTTGACAAAAAAGCAATCACCGTCCTTTCCCTTGACGCATTAAAGATTATGGCGAACGGTCAGGCAACCAAGATTATCTTCCCGTTCGAGATTTCACAGCTGATCCGTCAGGGCGCAAAGTTCCTTGGTGCAGCTGATGAGACACCAGAAGAAGCCGCAGAACGCCCGGTGATGGACGAAAGCATCCTTGGCGATATCCCGACGCGCGAGGCGATAGATGCAATATTAAAGGATATACAGGATGCGGTCCCTCATGTTTCAGAGGATGAACTCAAGGACACGAGCAAACGCCGACTTGCAATTGAAAAGGAAAAAATCGAGTCCGTGCCAAAACCTGCAGAAGAGTGAAACCGGTTCACTCGCTATAATCCTCTTTTTTTATTTCACGAAAATAGAAGGTGCCGGAGAGTTTTTACCAGATATACACCTATACCGTGATAAGGCATGTATTATCCGAATTTCAAGGATTCAATCGCGGCATCGCCCTATATTTTTATCCTGGGTGTAGCCGGGGACAGTGGATCGGGAAAGACTACGTTTACTGAAGGTATACGGAGCATCTTTGGTACTGACCTTGTGTCCACTATTACTCTCGATGATTATCATCGTCTCGACCGGGACGGCCGCAGGAAGCAGGGGCTGACAGCACTTAATCCAAAGGCAAACCGGATTGACCAGTTAGAACAGGATCTTATCCTGCTCAAACGCGGTGTACCGATTGAAAAGCCTGTGTATAATCATACGACCGGCGTGTTTGACCCGGCGGTCGTCTTCCATCCGAAAAAAATTCTCATTCTCGAAGGACTTCACACGCTGTATACACCAACACTGCGCAGGTACCTTGATTTCACGCTCTTTGTGGATCCAACAAAAGGGGTAAAATCTGACTGGAAGATCCATCGGGACGTAAAAATGCGTGGCTATGCACGCGATGCTGTCATCAAGGAAATGACTGAACGTGAACCGGAATTCGAACGCTACATCGCACCCCAGAAAGAGTATGCCGATGCGGTAATCGGTATTGATTATTCTGAATACGGGAAGCAGCTTGGCGAGGAGAGAAATGTCTACCGTGTCACGTTGTCCCAGAACAGGATGAAACATAGTATTGAAAATATTGATCTCTCACTCGACCTGTACTCAATCCTGTCCCTGTCAGAGCGGAACTTCTCTCTCAAATTTCTGACGAGTGAACATAACGGGCAAAAGATGGGCGAGATGATTATTGATGGAGAACTGAGCGGACATGTGGTAAAAAAACTTGAGCACAGCATCGAACAGCAGACACGAGTTCATCCGATTTCCATCTTTAAAGACCGGAATTATGTAACGGCCGGGGACCTCGCACAACTGATTCTCTGCTGGAGAATCATCCACCGGCGGATCTTCATAGAGAGAGGACCGTACTGGCACTAACCGGGTGCGGCAGGCACCCGGAAAGGTCATTACCCGTGAATGATAACGAAGGATAAGAATCGTCCATGAATGAGGAAGAGCTGCCATAAGTATCATTTGAACTATCCTTTGAGGCAGGCAGGATCCCAGGAAGGATACACGTATGAAAATGTTTTCACTGCAGGAAACCATGACAAAAGGAACATTCGTTGAATGAAGAAGATTGCTGTTATGACCGGAGGGGGAGATTGCCCCGGACTCAATGCAGTAATCCGGTCTGTCGTACTATCGGGCTCAGGTTATGGCATTGAAACGCTGGGAATACATAACGGGTGGCAGGGGCTTATTGACGGTGACCTTGAATTGCTGACCGATGCTTCGGTTTCCGGTATCCTGTCGCGGGGTGGTACGATCCTTGGAACCTCACGGATAGATCCGCTCAAAAATCCTGCTGATCTGGAAAAGATCAAAAAAACCCTGCAGGTAACCGGTATTGATGCTGTGGTCGTGATCGGGGGAGACGGGACGCTCTCTGCAGCATATGACATCGCGGGTAAAGGAATACCTCTTGTTGGTATTCCAAAGACTATCGATAACGATATTTTCGGTACTGATCTGACGGTTGGGTTTGACACCGCGGTCGCCATAGTAACTGACGCCATCGACCGGCTCCACACCACCGCCGAATCCCACCACCAGATTATGGTGGTTGAGGTGATGGGACGCAATGCCGGGTGGATCGCCCTTATGGCAGGAATGGCCGGAGGAGCTGACGTGATCCTGATCCCTGAGATACGATTCACCATGGATAAAGTCTGCCGCGATCTCAAAGCCCGGTATATGGCAGGAAAAAAATACTCAATCGTAGTTGTTGCTGAAGGGACAAAACATGAAGACATCACAGAGGCAGTAGTCCCTGAATGCAACCGCGACGAGTGCGGGCACGAGAAATTCGTAGGCGTGGGGAACCTGCTCGGAAAAGAACTCGAACTCAATCTTGGTATTGAGACCCGGGTAACAGTTCTTGGCCATGTCCAGCGTGGTGGTACACCCACAGCATTCGACCGGATCCTCGGGACCCGGTTCGGAGTTGCAGCGGTTGAACAGATCGTTGCCGGAAACACCGGCTGCATGATATCCCTGCAAGGTTCCCGGATTGGTACAGTCCCGCTTAAAGATGTTGCATCACGGATAAAACCGGTAAATCCGGATCTCTACAATCTGGTAAAAACAGTAATGAGGGGAAAGCGGTAAGTATCCACAACCTTCCAATCCAAAAATATAATTTCAGATATGCAACAGGTAGGGCAGTGCAATGAGCGATATCAGAACAATAAGCATGAGGTAGCTGACGGTACCGGTAATATAACCTGAATATTTCATGAGACCGCGGCGGTCGAGCAGCCGGTCAACTCCCTCTTTAAAGATATAACCGCCATCAAGCGGGACCATCGGGATAGCGTTGAATATACCAACATTGATATTTATCCAGGCACACCAGAAGAGCAGGTGAACAATACCCCAGAAACCCTCGAAAGGTATGTGATAGTAGGTCATATCAGGAGTTTCGAATGCGAGGATGCGAAGGAACTGGACACCGGAATCATTCGCAAAGGGGACTATCAGGAACTGGAAAAAACCTATGGGTGATAACATTCCCTTTACCACTCCCATAACCGCGTTACCGTCATAATACTCGACCCCCATAAATCCGCTTGTCCTGTCTGGAATATCATCCGGCCACGCTGCTAACGTGAGCGGGTAATCCCTGGCGATAGAATCTTTTTCTACTGTAAGGGTCAGCGTCGTGCCGGGTTTTGTGGTGTTCAGGATTGTCGACACATCAGCCCGGCTCTCGACGGAAACTCCATTCACTGCTGTTATTATCGATCCCGGAGGAATTCCTGCGCTGGAAGCAGGATAATCTTTATAGACTCCATGAATGATCGGCTGGGTGACAGGCACGACAAGTCCCATGCAGAGAATGAGCAGGACGAAACAGGAAAATCCTACAACAAGATTATTCGTGATGCCGGCCCCAAACATGCGAACCTTGGCGATTCCTTTTGTACTGTCAAGTTCCTCTTCATCGGGCTCAACAAAAAAACCTATAGGGATGACTGCAACCAGCACTCCCATGGTCTTCACTTTGATATTCTCAACCCGACAGAGAATCGCGTGCCCGAACTCGTGAACTGCAATAGTGATAATAAACGCAAGCCAGACTGCAAGGGTTGACGGAACGTATTCGTTGATACCCGGAAGGAGCAGTATGTTCTGCGGTTTGTAGATCCCGGTGGGTTCGGGCTGGATGAGCAGGGTATAGCGGACAGAAATAAAAAGCATAACGGTGATAAAGACCGAAACGATGATCACAGCCACAACGCCGGCTGTTCCGTAGATCCGGAAGAACGTGCGGAATGAGGCAAATTTGTCGAAAAACCCGATCCGGTTCGTTTTGATTGCCATAATCGGGCCATAGAAGGTGATGTGATCCTGCCATAGTTTCTTTGTATAAATATAGTATGCTATGGCTGCATAGGCTGCAATAAAAAAAATGATCAGGAGAATCCAGTCCATTCTAAATTCATTGTGTTGCAGGCCACATAAAACAATGGCTCGGTGCAATCTGACGAATCTTACAGAAGAAGTCAGAAAAACTCTGTCAACTGGCTCTGCTGTTTATTCGCAAGCATGCTGGTTACGGTCTTCCAGCTCATGCGTGCGATTGGAGGGGGTTGTTTGTATTCATCAATATAGGCAGAAAGGAATGCTATAGTAACCGGATCTGAAGGATACCCGCTTCCAATCTCACCGTATTTTTTGGAGAGTTCTGTAATCGCCCGGTCACGGGTGACTTTTGCGACTATACTTGCAGCAGAGACAACTTTATACGTCTGGTCAGCATGATGTTCAGAAATGATCTCGCAGCTCTGTGCAAGATGACTTTTTACCATGTCCGCATACCGGAATGCATTCACATCGCAGGCATCAACATAGGCGACAGACGGTGAAAGCATGTCGATTACCTTTGCATGTGCTCGTGCTACGCAGGCATTCATGGTCATTCCCATGCGGATCCCATCGATTTCGTGCGCGTCTATGCGTAGTGTTGCCACCCTGAACCGCTTCCTGATAATGACATAGAGGTGTTCCCTCATTTTTGGGGAGAGCAGTTTGGAATCATGTACCTCAAAATCAGAAAAAACATCCTCTGATGGTATTCCGACAGCAGCAACCACCATCGGTCCCAGCACGGATCCCTTTCCTGCCTCATCCACTCCGCAAATCACATGGATCGGTTGATGCACAAATTATTTCAATACCGATGGTGGTAACCGGTAATCATGTATATCATCATCGTAGGGCTCGGGGGTATCGGGAAAAACCTGACAAAACAGGCAGTAGAACACGCAAACAATGTCGTTGTTATTGACCAGGATGAAACCCGTTGCAGCGATGTTCTCGAGCACTATGATGTGCTGGCAGTAACAGGAAACGCAACCGATAAATCAACGCTTGAGGAAGCCGGGATTGACCGGGCAGAGGCCCTGATTGCCACCACAAGTGATGATTCAGTCAACCTTATGACCTGCTGGCTTGCAAAAAAGTTCCGCGTACCCAATGTCGTTTCGATTGTCAACCAGTCCTCACATTCAGATTTTTTCAAGGAAGTCGGAGTCAGGATAAGTGAGAATCCGGACGAACTCGTTGCATCACGTCTCTATTACTGGACACAGAATCCCCAGCTCCAGCAACTTGCCTCGATTCCAGGAGGGACCATCTTTGAAATAATTGCCGAACAGGGTGCACCCATTGTCGGGCATGAAATCCGCGAGCTTAAAGTAAAAGACTTCGTTTTCATCGCAATACGCAGATCCGAAGGAGAACTTATCATACCAAGTGGTAATGTCAAAATCCAGCCAAATGATATCTTCACGGTTTTCACAAAAAAAGAAGCGGAAGATGATTGTCTCCGCCTGCTCAATAAACAACTTAAAAAATCAGCCGATTGATGCAGCGAGTACACCCAGCTCAAGCATCATTTTTGGGTTTATACTGATAATCTCCTTAATTAATGAGAGAGTGGTGAACTCCCTGAGATTAATTTTGGAAACTGAGTGGATGATCTCGTTCAGTTTCGGGTCAGGCAGTTTGATTAAGTATTCCTTGATGTGGTAATTGCGTTCGATGGCTTTTCCCATCTTTGATGCCCGCCACGTTGTATCATACACCATGAGAGCATTTTTTGAAACATCTCCTTTTCCGATGCATTCCGTCGCAACCTCAGCGGCAAGTCTTCCGGTAT
>CAYWHL010000105.1:0-7929 GCA_964457995.1 uncultured Methanoregula sp.
GATCGTTTCTCGAGAGATCGACGAGCATAATATGCTCAGCCCTCTCCTTGGGATCTGCCAGAAGTTCCCGTGCAATCTCTGTGTCATTATCAGCATCGCGCCCCCGAGGGCGGGTGCCGGCGATCGGCACGGTTGTTACCCGCCGCCTCTCCACCCGTACGAGCATCTCGGGGCTCGCCCCTATCACCTGCTCGTCACCAAAATTGATATAATACATATACGGGCTGGGGTTGATCTCCCGGAGTGCTGCATAGATCGCGAACGGATCGCTGTTCACTGCACACTCCATCCGGTGCGAGAGCACTGCCTGGAAGATGTCTCCTGCGGCAATGTGCTCTTTTATCCGCCTGACGGACAACTCAAAAGCTTCCTGTGATACTGACGGGATATAATCCACCTTTTTTTTATCCTCCCCCTGTTTTTGCACTGCACCCGCACGTTTGCCTGATGCAAGGATTGCAATGTGATCCCGAAGTGCCAGAATCTTTGAAAAGCTCTGTTCATATTCGAATTTCAAATCGGCATCGTATGTCAGGAACGGACTTGAGAAAATGTAGAGTTTTCGCTCAGCATGATCAAAGACTATGCAGTCCTTGGTGAACATGAAGCTGGCGAGATGATCCCCAAAGTTACGGTCCCTGATCGAATCCAGGCTGTATCTGTGTCCCTCGCGAACTTTCTCAAAAAGGGAGTACACGCAGTCGTATGCGAAATAACCAACCATGCCACCGAAAAACCGGGGCGCTTTTACATTCATGTAGCAGAACCGGGAGAGGATCGATTTGATCTGATCGACCGGTGTCTCTCCCTCCGGATCTTTAACAATCGCAGTAAACGGTTCATTTCCTTTAATATCGATGGTATGACCTATCGTGATCACGAACTCCGGATCGATCCCGATATAGGAGTATCGTGCAATTTTTTCGCTGCCCTCCATCGATTCGAGAAGGAAACCACAACCTTTCCCCGTGCTTGTGTACACGTCGAGTGGTGAAATATCCGGTAAAGGCAGCTCTGCACAGAGCGGGATGATTAACGGTTTTGGCTGGTCTTTTACTGCAGTCAGGTATTCCTGTAGTCCAAGGTTTAATGCAAGTACTGGTTTCATATCTGCAAATTCCAATCTCCCGGCGTTACTGTCGTGAACAGCACGGGTTTTTTCCTTGTTATCAGCCACCGGATTTCAGGATTTCTGCATGTTAAAAACAGTGCATTCCAAAGAAATGGTGAATTTTGTCTGGTACATAGTTATATTTTGTACATATTTATACATTATTGTAATTTTTTGGTTATTAGTGTATTTTTATTGCACCGTTATGAAGGGCGGGGACGGGTAAAAACAGAATTTACAGTACATTCAGCAATGGAAAACTTGCTGAGTCTGGTTTTTTTAAGATTTGGAGAATCTTTTAAAAAAAGGAGCTGTTTCATATTTTTTTGTCCATGATTACTCGATTTTTATCCCTCTGCCTTTTAATTCTTCAGCCTTTTTCTTCGAACATTCCTCGCACCGGAATTCCGGCGCATTATCCTGTGTCCTGTCGTAATCTCCTGACCTGACCAGCCGGTACCCCCGGGAAATCCTTCCGCAGTCCACACAGGCAATATCGTGTCTGACTTCCCACTGGGCTGCGAGTGACTGGGATGTGAAGATGAACTGGTCGACCCAGAAAAATATCAGGCCACCGATCAGGTTTGCCACAAGTGCTGCGACGAGCTGACCCATGGAGGCCAGAAGGATGCCGACCCCGGCAAGGATCGGTGTACTCGCCTGCCATCTCAACAGGTACAGCCCATACCTCTTGTAGTTGACCTTCATACCAGATGATTAGCAAAGTGGATTATAGGTCTTGTGATAGTGCGACAGCAAATACGGTAATCTATTTAACGTCACTTACAAACTTTGTACAATATTTTTGAGGCACCGGTATGGGGCAATACAGGAATAAACCGTTAAGCTGGATATTTGTATCACGGATGATGGGGATCATCTTTTTTTTAATAGTCGTAGTCCTTGCAAATTTCCTGATGGATTATGTAACAAACCCGTTGTACCATTCCGGTGTCACGCTCCTGAATGAAAATGTCTGGTTGCTGATAATTATTGCCCTCGTTATGCTGGTTGCCGATATCTTCGGGGTGTTTGAATTCCCACTCAACCTCCCGGCACCGATTATCAGAGCGATCGGAAGTGTCTTTATAATCGTCTTTATACTCCGGGTAATCGAATGGGGGGACACGAATACGGCTACAAATCTCTATCCTCCTTTCTCGTTGATCTCAATTATTATTGTACCGTTTGTTTTTCTCATTGTACTTGCAAGTGGCTATTATCATATCCTGCGGCAGCTCTGGAGGGAGCCGGAGAGCGAATATGAAGAGGGTGAAGAGGTGGAGGGCGAATATTACGATGCGACACTGCAACCGTTACCGGATGCGAAATCGTGGGAGGAAATCGGGGGGGAATTCCGCCAGATGCTCTACGATATCATCCACCGGTTCCGCGCAGATATCCGCAGAAAGAAATAAAAAGCGATACATTCGTTTTAAGAATCACCAGTCAGGGTTATTCTTAAGAAATTTCTTTTCTTTTGCTTCCAGTTCTTAAAGGACTCAGGTGTGCAGGCATGCAGATACAGCGGTGCTCCAGAAAGATGCCTTCTTTAAACGATCCCTGAATCTCTCCTTCCCTGCATGCTCCATACATTCCGGTATCGCAGTTATGATACACCCGGATGAGACCTTCGCGTGCGGCACATTCCTTTGCCTCTTTCCATGAGAGAGCCATAGTGGCAGTATAGGCCAGTCAATAAAAAGGTTCTTCCGACGCTTTCCAAAGGTTTTTTAAGACGGCTTCGCTGTTTGATAAGATTTGTAAAAAAGAGAAAATTTGATGAGTTCAGAACCGGGGTTTGCGGTGTTTCGGAAGGCAGTCTCTGCAATAGACCGGCCTGCCCTCAGTTGGTTTGAAGGGGACTTCGCACTCTTTTCCACAGTCTGAGCAGACTGTCTTTGTCATTTCTCTGGGACCGAAGTTTCTCGGGCCACCAAAACTCTTTCTTTCCATTGTATTACTCATGCAGCATTTAATCTGCGTATAGATATCTCTGCCATGATTATAAAAACATCTGCATGGTGGCGAATGGTTTTTTCCATTGCCTGGCCGGTCATGGGATAATTTCACACCCGTTGAATTTTTCATGGGAAAAATCTGCAGGATGAATGGTTCCCCCTGCAATAAGATCTTTCACCCGGGGATGGGCATCAGTCAGGCAGTTATAAAGATATTTAACGGTACTGCAGACCATATGTCGCCCTGCCTCCCCCCACGGTTTTGTGATATTGGAATAGAGACATCTCCCTCCGCAGAATCCGAAAATTGCACAATCAGTGCACTCACCGCATACCGAGATGACGGCAAGATCCTGCGGATCGGCATCCTGTATGTGACCAACGTAATATTGTGACATGCCAATCATCACCGGGCAGGGGGCGATGTGCCCATCAGTCATAATGCTGTAGTTAGCATACCCGGACCCGCACCTCAGCCGGCTCTGGCGCTCCTGGAGCAGGTCATCCATCGGGTCGAGAAACGGGTACCAGCGCAGCACCTTCCCCTCGTTTTCCATATAATCAACCCAGTCAGTCACGAGACTGAGGATGCCCGGATTGTAGCTCTTTTTGATCCAGTCAGCAAACCGGCGATGTGAAAAATCATCGCAAAAATTTGCATCCAGTTGCCAGTGAATGGAGGAGAAGGAATAATCCGGGTTGTCAGACAGCCAGTGGACTGCATCAGCAATATCCGTGCTCTCGTTTACCGTCATTCGGGCAATGAGCTCCTTTGTATACCCGTTATGGCGGATTTTTTTAATATTCTTTATGACCTTCCGGTATGTCCCTTCACCCCGGTTTGCATCAGTGAGCCCTTCTGGCCCGTCAAGAGAAACAAGGATCGTTGAGAAACGGTTGATAATTTCCGAAGAAAGCCGGTCAAGCAGGAGACCATTGGTCTGTATCATGAACCGCTGCACCGGCGCCTCCTGAACAATGGTACTGATGAGATCAGGGCGCATCAGTGGTTCGCCACCATAGAATGTGAGCGTTGCTGACGGATCCTTTTTTAAAAAATTGTAGAGGAGGGAGAGATCGAAATCAAGTTCTGAGGGAAGAAAAGGGTCGACCTCGATTGGTACTGTATCCGTCTCTTCCCTGCTTTCCGTTTCTTCGAATGCTTTGGCCCGGCAGTAGCTGCAGCAGAGGTTGCAGTCATCGGTGATGATGAGGTGGAAATACAAGAAAATCCATCATATTATGAAACCTGACAGACAATAAAAGAGGGGTATACAGTTCTTTGTATCCTTAATTTTTAGTCGTAGCGAATAAATTGCATGGACATGGCTGGACACGCCACAACCTATAAACAACTATTCTGGTAATTATCCTGTATGTCCGCGGACCGGTACTATGCTCAGGAGATCGAGACGATGGAACGGGGAGATCTCGATGCGCTTATCGATGAACGGGTGCGTTATACCGTTCAGTACGCCGCTGAACACTCCCCGTTTTACCGGAACTGGTTTCGTGAAAACAGGATCAATCCTGACAGGGTCCGCGAGCACGAAGACCTGCTCAGCCTGCCGGTTGTTTCAGGAAAAACAATACGGGAGCACCAGCCTCCCGTAAAACCTGAATTTGAATTCCTTTCCACTGACTGGAGCAACGTGTTTTCCATACAGGAGACAAGCGGAACAAGTGGAACGCCCAAGGGGTTTTTCCTTACCTGGGATGACTGGAAGCGGTACGCGGAAAAGTACGCCAGGAGTTTTGTCTCCCAGGGATTATCAAACAAGGACAGGATCGTAGTATGTGCATCCTATGGCATGAATGTCGGTGCGAATACGATGACGATTGCTGCCCAGCGCATTGGAATGTGTATTATCCCCATCGGTAAATGTACATTTGAATCACGGGTTCTGAAATACTATAAACCAACAGCCATTATAGGAAGCGTCTTCAAACTGCTCAGGCTCGCACGACGTCTCTCTGCCGAGGGTCTCAAACCTCCGGAGACTTCTATTAATAAACTGGTAGCCGGGGGGGAGAGTTTTGCCGATGAGTCCCGCGCCTTCCTTGCAGAGCAATGGGGGTGCCCTGTATACAATACCTATGGAAGCACAGAAGGGACGATGTGCGGGGAATGCTCCCGGCTTACCGGGCTCCACGTTCCTGAGGACCTGGTACATCTTGATGTATACGATCCCCGTCTGAAATCGTTTGTAAAAGATGGCGAATGCGGACGGGCAGTCTTGACAACGCTCCTGCCAACGGGTGGAAAGACCGGAATGCTCCTGATTAATTATGATACTGAGGATACAACGGTTGTCATCTCCCGGAAACGGTGCGGGTGTGGAAGGACTCATATGCGGATAGTGAACCCCCAGCGGGAAGCTGAGACCGTGTGGGTTTATGCAAATTCAATAAACCGGGTTGATGTGGAAGCAGCAGTCTTCCAGCCCGCGAGTATGGAATATCTGACCGGAGAGTACGAAGCATTCCTGTATGATGGCGAAATATCCGAAGAAGCGGTTCTCCGTGTAAGCCTGGAATGTTTTGATCAGGATCGCTGCAATAAAAAACTGGTTGAAGATCAGTTTATTGACCGGTTCTTAAAGAACAAGCCCGGCCTGGCTCACCACTATCACGAGGGGAACTTTCCCATCATTTTCAATTTCACTGGTCCTGGCGGGCTCGAACTCCACAAACTGAAAGGCCGCCCAAAACGTCTTGTTGACAGAAGGGAACACTGACGTGATCATCCAGGACGATCATGGGAATTATCAGGTGGGGGCCACACGAGCTGTTCGGGCACATCATGCCTAAAAAATATGCATTGCCCCACCACCAGAGCAGTATCCCTGCTCTGAACTGCAAAAGGTGCGCTTCTCCTTTTTACGAAAATAACGACGTAACTGCTGAATAAAACCGAAATTTGACCGAAACAGTCAAAACAGAGAGATTTAAACGGGATCCTAATCGGCCTTAATTGTGTGCCACAATACCAAAAATACCCTCAAAATTTTGGTAAAAACCCAGACTTCGACGGACTTCCGACGGAAACCTTTTATATTATCAGACGTTAACTCTCATTATCAAAACCGATTAGCGGTTTTGAGGTGTTTAAATGGGAACCAAAATTGGAAAAGAAAAGATTCAGCGTGAAAAGGGTTACCTTTACTTTATCGGCAAGGACGGCTATGTTTGGGCTGCCCCGATGAAGCACAACAAGACCGGCAAGAAGAAGAAAGTCGGCACTGAAAAGATCGCAAAAGAATCCGGTTTCATGTACTATATCGGCAAGGATGGATTCGTCGCGAAAGCCAAGATGAAAAACGCATAACTTCACTTTTGCTATTGCACGCAGTCCGTCTGCATGCCGGAAATCCGGCATGACGGGACTGCACATACATTTACCTGCAGCCCCGTGCTTTGCGATCTTCGCTATTGATCTGTCATGGCCAGGGGTCAGGATACATCATAGCGTGTTTCACCAATCAGCCATTTGTGTCTTGACCTGCCGAAGGTGCCTCGCAGGTGGACACACAGGTGATTAAAAAACCCGGATTTTCTCTTTGTGCTTTTTTGTCCTGGATTGGCTTTCATAAAAAAAGAACTATTCACTGTATCTTCCAGAATGGCAATGATACCAATCATCAATGTTATCTGCTGCCAGGCCCCTTTAGTGGATTGATCAAAGAGACCAGATCCCAAAGAATGGAAAATCGCGTATGACTTCGCTGGTCAAAGATGCATTTTCAGAATGGACGCATGGCCTTGATACCCGCGGGAGTATGATCTCGATCTTTGAGCATATCCGCGATATCCCTTACTCGCCGGGCATACCTGTGTCCGATCCAAAAACCTCCATGGAACAGTTTCTTGTTGCAGGAAAAGGATCCTGTGCTCCCAAACACTACCTGCTCGAAGAGATGTTCCGGAGACTGAACCTGAGCGTGGTCTATACGACAATTGCATTCTCGTGGAACGATCAGGACCTTCATTACTCTTCCGGGCTCCAAAAACAGGCAATAGTACTTCCAATCGCACACCACGTTGCCTGTCGCGTGCAGATCGGGTGCCGCTGGATACTGGTGGATGCAACATGGGACAGCCCTCTCGCAAGGGCTGGATTCCCGATAAACGATCGCTGGGACGGGTACTCTGAGATGAGATGGGCTGTAAAACCGCTGAAATCCCCGGTGCGGCCGGCATTCTGCTCGGAGCTGAAAAATGAGCCGTTCAGGGAAAAAGGCGAGGCTGAACTTTGCCCGGTCGATGGTGAGAAGGACCATTGGGATGGTGAGGATCAGGTACGGTATTATCGGGAAAAGGTAACTATGCGTACACCGGATGAGGTGAAGCGGATGGCACAGTTTTACCGGGAGTTTGACGAGTGGCTGGTTGATATTCAGCATGAGCATGCCTGATTGTGACCTGAAAGATGCATGGGTGATTGTTTTTAAAAGATGCTAAAACAGGTTCTTCAGTCCTCTGGTTTGAAGGTTTGATGTCAACGTACGGGTCAGAAGCGGATTGATAGCCTCTGAAGGCAGTCCAAGCGCTGAAACTGTTTTTTGTGTAAGCTCTAAAGGATCAGTGATACCCTCATCGCTCAAAGCAAGCACGGTCTTTTGGATCTTCCGGAGTTACTCAAGCGCCATGTCCATCTGGTGGTAAGCATCATCCCCTTTCCGGGGCTCGTCCCACGATGAAAGCAGGATCCGGATGCCCCGTATCGCTTTGAGTCTTTTTACTGATCGAACGGATAAAAGAGCATCATCATAGACAGGCAGATCTCCTGCAACCGGAATTGCATCGCCGGAAAAAAGCGCTCCTTCGTTGTGCAGGAAGAGAGAGATTGATCCCGCC
>CAYWHL010000106.1:0-7929 GCA_964457995.1 uncultured Methanoregula sp.
TACGGCCAGGGAACTTCACCCCCCATTCGAGAGTTCGGGTAATGCACCAGTCACGGAGTTCGTCTTTTATCCATCCGATCGCGTAGTTCTTCGCGTTGCTCGTTCCCCGCAGCCCGTCAAGATAGGAAAGAAGGAAATCCCTGAAGCCGGAAAGTTTAAAAAAATAATGTTCCTGGTCCCGGAACTCCGCTTTTGTCCCGCAAACCTTGCAGATCGGATCTTTTATTTCGCCAGGCTCAAGGTGCTTACCACATCCCTGATCACATTCATCGCCCCGTGCCTGTGATCCGCAGTGAGGACAGATCCCCTCGACGTAGCGGTCCGGAAGAAACCTCTTACACTTTGTGCAATATGCCTGGTGCACAATCTGCTTGTAGATATAGCCGTTTTTGATAAGTTCGGACACAATTGATGTTGTCCGGTGATGAGTCGCAGGGTCATCGGTCATGCCAAACCGGTCGAACAGCACATCCATCCGTTTGAAGGTCTCATCGAAATGCTGGTGATACCGTTCTGAGAGTGCACGTGGGGAGACACCTGCTTCCTCAGCCGATACGACAATGGGTGTCCCGTGATTGTCCGAACCGCAGACGAAGACTACTTCTTCACCTGCCCGCCGCATATAGCGGACGTAAGCATCGGCAGGCACGTACGTTCGCAAATGTCCGAGATGGCAGGGTCCGTTGGTGTACGGCAACCCGCAGGTGACCAGCAGCGGTGATGTATTCATCAGTACTTTTTAGATGCTTATGAGTAATAAGATCTGTATATGGTAAAACGGCTGAAACTGGCAACACGGGGGTTTGGAGCAGAGCCTGGTATGCCGGATGTAGCCGCGCTTGCGGAATGGATCGCAGAGCATCGCGGTACGTACGCAGACATCACAACGTACCTGCTTGACCAGTCTCTTGCACCTCAGGTATCAGCAGAAATTACGACACCCTGTGCAGGGGGATTATTCTATAAAAACCGGATAATGGAATGCCTGCTGGGTGTTGACGACGGGAAAACAACTGATGAAATTGGTCTGAATCTCAGGGCAGTCATCGAAGATGCTGCCGGGATGGTTGTGCAGAAAAAAAACACCTGGTGCGCCATGCCCGCCCCCCATATACTTGGCATCAGGAACCTGTACTATAATGATGAAGAGGAGTGGTACGATGCGATAACGGGCACGTACCGGACACTGATGCGCTCAATGAGGGATGCAGGCATCAGCGGGCATGTTCTGATCTGTAATACCATTCACGAGCCTGAAATCACATCGCTCACCACGCAAAAAGTGTTCTTTTTCCAGCCACAACCTGACAGGGAAAGCCTTGCATGCCTCATGGAGCACCAGCGCCAGATTGCAGTCTGCAGGGATCAGCTCCATATAGTTCTTGACCTCTCCAGCGAGTATGATATCCGTAAGATAATCATTGTTGATCCCGACCAGGAATCCATTGCACGTGTGCTTTCCTGTCTTGACCCGGATCAGATCTCAGCCGGGGGATATTGCACGGATACATGCGAGGATTACTGGAAAAATCTGGTGGAATCCGCCATCTGTACTATACAGTAACGAAAAGGAACCTGGAAATTGAAACCGGTAAAGGAATGTTGTACTACAGGATATCAGTAGATTTCTGCAATTTTTAAAAATTCATCAAAGTGCCGGCTTTTTTTAAACAGCCACCAGGTGAAGCGCTCGATCAGGGAAAAGTTGAATGAACCTCCCGAGGCATGAGGGTGCCCACCACCACCATACTCTCTTGCAATCAGGTGGCTTATTGGTGGCACAGATCGGAGAGAGAATTTGCCGTCTTTACTGATAATCACCTCGATGTCTGTTTTCTTTTCTTCACGGATGAAATGTGCTGTTTCACTTGGGTACCCGTAAAGAGGGGCAAATGCCATCCGGTATTTATTGCCAATAATTGTTGCATGCTTCAGACTCCGCCGCATCATCTCATCCATCTCAGTTTTTATTTCTCTGTATTCCTGCTCAATTAAACCATCACTGAATCTGCCGGCAACAAGGCAGTCCCGGACATGATCGCGGTTTTTCTTGCGCTGGAGCACCTGCCCAAGCACCGCAGAACGGTGATCCGCATGCTTCCAGAGATCATAATCGCAGACAACCCGCGCAACTTCAGCGGCAACTGCGTTTTCCGGTACAAGATCACGGGCAACTATTCCGCATGCACAGACCGATGTATCTATACGAAGCAGACTCACTTCTTTTTCTACTTTATTAACTTCATCATCACGCCAGCGGTGATGATCCCGCCACTCCACATTCCATCCATTCGCCCGGGCCCTGCCGGCAATTGTTTCAGAGTCCTTGTGATAACCGAGATCTGAGATTGAGAGAAGGTCACCTTTACCCTCGCAGGATGCGATGAGGGAAAACAGCGCGGCAAATTTTCCTACCGAACTCCAGATGGTGAACACGCCCTCGTTCCCGTATTTTAGACGGTGGATTGCGTCTGCTCC
Organism: uncultured Methanoregula sp.; assembly: GCA_964457995.1. GTDB lineage: Archaea > Halobacteriota > Methanomicrobia > Methanomicrobiales > Methanospirillaceae > Methanoregula. The sequence continues at coordinate 2,479 of CAYWHL010000106.1, forward strand.
GACAGCATCAAGATCGTTGTGCGTGAGATGAACTACATGCGCCGAACGGCTTTTAACTGCGCCTGCGAGTCCTGAGTTCTCTCCATCTGCACTCTTGTCCGACAGCGGCATCTGTTAATACTGTCATCGCGGCGTATAAAAATGAACGGTCACAGAACTCTTTTTAAAAAACGGTAGAGCAGATCATTTATTAATCACGAGCGACAACATTTGTATCCTGCCCTAGTAGCTCAGCTTGGGAGAGCGCCAGACTGAAGATCTGGTTGTCGCCTGTTCAAATCAGGCCTGGGGCACTGGTGTGCTGTTTTTTTATTCCTTTTCCGGTAACGCATTTATCGTCACTGCACCATCACTATTCACTTCTGGAGAGGTTTTGCACCACAATACACAAGGTCTGGTGCGTTTTTAGAAAGGAATAATACCTTTTATCTCATTTTCACCTATAGATAAGGGAGATTTGGTGCATGACCGGGGAGTATGAACGGGCGTTTCGGGAGTCTGTTTATGAACCTGAACGTTTCTGGGGAGCAGCTGCAGAAAAAGTCCAATGGTATCGCAGCTATGACCGGGTGCTTAACTGTGAAAAACCGCCGTTCTACCGCTGGTTCGAAGGAGGAGTTGTCAATTCCTGTTACAATGCCCTGGACTATCATGTCGAGAACGGGTTAAAAGACCACACCGCATTAATCTATGACAGCCCGGTTACAAAAACAGTCCGGCGCTATTCCTATGGTGAGTTGAGGGATCTGGTGGCACGGTGTGCCGGCGGATTACAACAGCTTGGCGTGAGGAAAGGTGATCGGGTAGTCATCTATATGCCGATGATCCCAGAGGCGGTTATTGCCATGCTTGCCTGTGCCCGTATAGGTGCGATTCATTCAGTAGTATTCGGGGGATTTGCCGCCAGGGAACTTGCTGCCCGTATCGAGGATGCCAGACCTCACGTTGTGATATCTGCATCATGCGGGATTGAAGTCAACCGCTTTATTGCCTACCAGCCACTTCTGGAATCCGCGATTGACATGTGCAGTCACAAACCATCAGCCTGCATCATTGTGCAACGTCCCGAGATGACGGTTGTTTTCCCAAATAACAGCTATATTCCGTGGGATACACTTATGGATGCGGAACCTGTCGGGTGTGTTCCCGTGGTCGCGACTGATCCCCTCTATCTCCTGTATACTTCAGGAACTACAGGAAAACCCAAAGGTGTGTTGAGGGATAATGGGGGACATCTCGTAGCACTGATGTGGAGCATGAAAAACATTTACGATGTCAGTCCCGGTGAAGTCTACTGGGCTGCTTCAGATATCGGCTGGGTGGTCGGACATTCGTATATTGTATACGGGCCCCTGTTTTACGGGTGCACTACGATCCTTTACGAAGGAAAATCCGTAGGTACTCCGGATGCCGGTGCATTCTGGCGTGTCATTGCAGAGCACGGGGTTACCGTCCTTTTTTGTGCTCCAACGGCTTTTCGTGCTATCCGGAAAGAAGATCCCCGGGGCACATATATTAAAAAATATAATCTTTCAAAATTCCGGATGCTTTTTCTGGCAGGTGAACGGTGCGATCCTGACACCCTGAACTGGGCTCATCAGCAACTGAACGTGCCGGTCATTGATCACTGGTGGCAGACTGAAACCGGATGGGCAATTGGTGCAAACTGTGCCGGTCTTGAACTTCTTCCGGTAAAGCCGGGTTCATGCACAAAACCGGTACCGGGATTTGATGTCCATGTGCTTGACGCAAAGGGAAATGACCTTCCCGCAGGAGAAACCGGAAATATTGTCGTCCGGTTGCCTCTTCCCCCGGGTTGTTTCACAACACTGTGGCAGAATGATGATGATTGTATCAGGACGTATTTTTCTACGTATCCCGGGTATTACCTGACCTCTGATGCAGGGTATATTGACAGTGATGGCTATATGTCAATTATGGGAAGGACGGATGACATCATCAATGTTGCAGGACACCGGCTCTCCACAGGTGCTATAGAAGAAGTGCTTTCATCGCACCCGGACGTTGCGGAATGTGCAGTAACCGGAGTCTACGATCCGGTGAAAGGTGAAGTGCCACTGGGATTTGTTGTCCTTAAAGCGGGAGTTACCAAAAAGCAGGATGCAATCACGTCCGATCTCATTGCTCTTGTACGTCAGAAAATCGGTCCTATTGCCTCCTTCAAGGCTGCTGCAGTTGTAAAACGATTGCCAAAAACACGTTCGGGTAAGATCCTGCGGGGAACCATCAAGAAGATCGCAGATGATGTTCCCTATCAGGTCCCGGCAACCATTGATGATCCGTTGATCCTCGATGAAATTACGGAAACATTACTTGCAATGGGATACCCGAAACACTAGGGGAAGGGACTCTTTCATCATCCATTCCCGGACTGTATTTTGTATGCCGGATACCAATTGGTCACATACATCTGTTTTTCCCTTTGGTTCGATCTAAAAACTATTGGACATACATAGAAAATCTTCATTACTCCTGACAAACATTTGACAACTATGGATTCTTTCCGGATAAGTGAAGATCAGCAACTATTGCTCCTTATCTCTGCAATTTTAATTACCTGTATCCTGGTATTCTGGCCGCTTATGACCGTATTTATCTGGTCAGCTGCCATTGCAATAGCCCTTATGCCGTTTCACAAACAGCTTTTACGCATAGTAAAACCATCAGTATCTGTCACGTTCATTACTCTCTGGGTTCTCCTCGTAATCCTGCTCGTACTATCGGTCTCGTCGAACATATTGTATGCCAGCATCGACCATATCGGGTCAATGGTTGCGTCTCTTGTCAGCGGATTTAAAAATACCGGCATCGCTGCCTTCCTGCCGACATTCACCGAAGAGCAGATATCAAATATGCCCGAGACCCTGGTCCAGTTACTGCTGCGTTCGCTTCTGTCGTTGAACAGTAATATCCTGCAGTCACTTATTTCCATTATAATATTTTTCCTCTCGCTATCGATGCTGCTGTATTATGGGGAACAGATATGGAACACCCTGACACGATCGCTTTCCCCCAAACTTTTTTTTGCCGTGGAAAAAATGGCAGAAATTTCCATCAACACCATCTATGCCCTTATCATCGTCCAGATTTCCGCAGCATTAATTTCATTTCTCCTTGCAATCCCGTTCTTTATCTTTCTGGGTGTTGATGACCCCCTCCTGTACGCAACCATGATCGGTCTTGCCATGCTGGTACCTCTCATCGGTGCCCAGATTATAATCCTCTTCTTCACCCTCTATTTCCTGAGCCTCGGTGAATCCGGCAGTGCCCTCATTACCCTGCTTATCGGATATCCCCTCCTGAGCGGGTGGATTGATTTCTATTATCGGCCGGTGATGATGGGAAAACGGGTTGCAATACATCCGGTTATGATGATGATCGGTATCTTTGCCGGAGTCCCGTTCATAGGCTTTGTAGGATTCATTATCGGCCCGGTACTCGTCACACTCGCGGTGACCGCGTATAAAATACACGCAGATGAAACGGGAACTTCAAAGAACCGGCCTTCCCAAAGTTGATTTTTACGACAATTATGGTAACCGGCTAAAAACAGAATACTGGGATATCTGTTCTTGCGGGTTCTTTGTGCAGGGCCATGAACGATATTTTTCCTGTACTCAAACACCGGAATTCTATAGTGATTCAGATTTTATAATTACAGGTAAGATTTTTATATACATTCCCGCTATATACCGGTTTGCTCTGATATGAGTATTTTAAAAATCATTTTATATCATGATAGTTTCAATAAAAAATGTCATATCAGGGAAAGGAGTTACATGATAATGTCGGAAAAAGTGGAAGACTTAACGATTGTAAAGACAGATCAGTTGAAGGTTCAGACAGCAGACGCGCTTGAGGAGGCTGCCCGCAAGCTGCGGAGTATTGACATATCTGAAAAAGCCGATGAGGTCAAAAAAATCCTGGAGGATGTAGAGTCCCGGATGAACCAGTTCAGGGACGAAGCAGGTGCCGAGTTTGAAAAAATCGAAGCTGAGTATCACCAAAAGGCTGAGCCTGTTGAGAACATCATAATCACTCACCCGATTCCTTCGGTCCTTATCGCAGCCGGTATTGGTGTCCTTCTCGGTGCATTGATCAGCAGAGGCCGTGATTAACGGGGGGTTGTATGGAAGAAGCTGCCGGTGCCGAAGAACCCTCTATGGAATCCGAGTTTGCCAGGACGTTCAAATACATCGATCTTTACATACAGCAGAAAACGGATTTGCTTCTGCAGCACTATGTATTCGAACCTGTTGACTTTCTCATCAAACGGATCATGTTCCTGTCTGTCATTGTTACATTACTGGCAGCTGGCACACTTATTCTCCTGATGGGCTTGATTCTCTTTATTGCAACATTGGTACCTCTCTGGGCTGCCCTGCTGATCACGGGAGTTGCAATTTTTGTAATTGGAGGGGTTATCGCGTACATGCTCTTATCGGATAAAATCGTTCTGAATACACCTGTTGCGACGGAGATGGTAAAAAATGGAAAGCCGTAGATGTATTACTGAAGAAGACCTCCTCGTCACAGAAGCATTAATCGCCGAATCCTATGGCCGGCTGAAAAAGTCTGTTACCCGGGTACCTTCCCGGGCTCTCGGGTCTGTCGGCGGAACGATCAGCAGGCATCCGTTAGCAGCAGCGGCTTCAGCAATTGCAGGAGGAATAGCTGCTTATGTAATTATTACACGGATAACATCACACGTTGCGATTGCCGGACAAAAAAGGGACAGAAGCCGTCCGGACCTGATGATGGAGGTTCTGTCGATGTTTTTACCTCTGGCCGCTCCTCATATCGCAAGCTATATCCAGAAATACATTGGCAGGATTCTATCCACAGAGAGCAGTTAAAGTTCAGGAATTTCTTTTTTTTATGAAAATGCATTCGGGCATGGGCGTCCGGTGCAGGGATATACCAATATTTTTTTATAATGTTAAAGACTGTAACTTAATATGATATGCTATAACATAGCATAGTTGGTAATATCATGAAGTACTCAGCCCTTTTCATCATAATACTGTTCATTGCAGCATTATTTGTTGGTTGCACGCAGCAGGCACCCGTGTCTGAACAACCTCAAGAGATCAAGATTGGTGTTATTGCATCACTGACCGGTCCTGCAAGCAATGTAGGCAAAAACATGTGGCAGTCAGCACAGGTTGCTGCTGATGAGATCAACGCAAACGGCGGTGTTTTGTTCAAGGGATCCAAGGTCCCGATCATGTTAATCGTTGGTGACGATGAGTCTACCCAGCAGGGTGGGCAGAAGGCAGCTACCCAGCTGATCACCAGTGATAAGGTAGACCTCCTTGTTGGCGGCTACTCGAGCGCGGTCACCTCATCGTACGAGCAGACCGTTGCGGAGTATAAAGTCCCGTTTGTCGTAACCGGTGCATCGAGCCCGATCATCACCCACCGCACGGA
>CAYWHL010000107.1:0-7923 GCA_964457995.1 uncultured Methanoregula sp.
AGGGGAATCGAACCCCAGTGATGTGGAACCACTAGACTGTTTATAAGACAGGTGCTCACACCGGTGAGCGATCCCCACCACTTAATTAACTGCCCATTGGGGGATCATCTCCGTTTTGCCGTTTATTGTTTCTCCTAATCATATCACTGACTCCATGTATTGTCTTTCACACCGAGCAGCGCTCTTGCAAACGCTATCGAACGGGGATCTTTGGCTTCAAATCTGACACTACCAAATTCAATGAATAATGGTACCGTCGATATATCAGGAACCATCAGGATATTATTAGTTCGATCTTGGGACATTTCCATAACCTCTTCTTTTTTGTGAGATGTCTCTACGGGAGTTTTAATCTCTTTTACCTCCTCTGTAGGTTGATTCTTGAGTTGGGTTTTTATTATGGATTCGGGAGGCATACTCTTCTCTATCTCTTGTGGAAAATCGGGTGGAAACTTGTATTGGGTGAGTGCGGATTTGTGAACCTTTGATGACCAGTCGGAGAAAGGAGGTGATTTGGTAATACACGAAATATCATAATTGTATGCAAACCAAAGATTTCCGAGGACTTCTGTATTTAGATTAATATACTCCGGAATTCCTTTGACTGTTCTATTAAACAGATCCCGTTCTGGGGTTTTACCAATTAATTTTATAAGGTGCGCCCATAAGGGCACTTTGTTGATGGCAGTTAATATTTCAGATTGGCGCGCGGTACCCCCAGATAGAATTGCCTGCCCAGATGCACTTATTGTATAATTTGAATCGTTTCGGTTAATCAGTCCATATTTTTCCATATCTCGAAGTTTGTCTCCAGTACTCGATTCTTTCAACTTAGTAACTTCGGCGAACTGCGCACGGGTAAAAGAAGACGGGTATTTTTTGCTTACCTCGATAAGATGGTCAATTATCAATCCAAGCCGTGTATAGACAATTGCCCCCGCATACCTGCTCATAATATCATATTGGGTGTTGTGGTAATAATGGTTTGGATGTTGGGGCTGTGTGTTGTGAAAGTGACAGCAATTTTTATGTTCGTATTTGTGTGTGATATTGAGATGGATTCCAAAGAGAATGGAAGTCACGCCATGCACCACCTCCGGTGCATTTATCAAAAGTCACTAAGACGCACCAGAACCTTTATACATTAAGTCTAAATAATTTCAATACTAACATTAAGTAAAGATGTATGACGCTGTTGAGGTTTCCCGCCTGCTCGACATTCTCGGGAACCGGAATCGAAGGCGTATTATTGAACTGTTGCGGCAGAAACCCTGTTTTGTTACCGAGATCTCCGAAACGCTGATGCTCTCACCAAAAGCAGTCATAGATCATCTCCAGATGATGGAGCGGGAAGCAATTCTTTCCTGTCAGATGGACGACAGGCGCCGGAAATATTATTATCTCGAGAATGACATTCTCATCGATATCAATCTTAAACAGAGCCGGGGGCTTACCAGAATTCTGGATAACGATCATCCCGAAAACACACAACTCAAAAAAACAGTCACCATGCTTGGAAGAATGATTAAAGCCCATGACATGATCCTCTCGAATCTCGAACAGGTGAATCATGATATAGAAACAAAAATAAATGACCTTGCCCGAAACCATAAGGATTTATTCAGGAGCAATCTAGAAATTATTGTACTTATCGCGCTCACTCATGAATCTCTTACGCTTCAGGAATTAGAACAGGTCACCGAATTATCGCAACAAGATCTTGGTGAAATTCTGAAGCGTTTCGAACAAAAGGGGCTCATCGGACGGATAAAAGACCGATATACACTACGAGGAATACATGCAGAATAATCCAAACAGTCCTTACGACGATGTTTTTCACAACCTGGCAAAGATTGTTGAAGACCTCGTTAAAAATATGCCTGACAACCATCACGCACGCATCGTAGGATACACCATAATCACCCGGCACCCGTCCGGGGATCCCGAAGTTTACCGTGCGGGTGAAACCGGTGATGATGAGGACATCCCGTATGAAGTTGTGGAATCTGAGGATATGATCTATATCACCGCAATTCTGCCAGACGAGCCAAAGAACGCTCCATTAGTTGACATCCAGCCAACCAGTGTCGATATCAGTATAGATAACCGGGCAATGACCATCAAGCTCAGTCAACCGATAGACAGAATTCACAGCTATTACCGTATCCATCGTGGGCTGATGGACTTCACGCTTAAAAAAGTGAAGCAGTTCTAAATTAGCCTTTGTTTTTTTGATAAAAACGATGTATTGATTTGAGAAGATTTATGTGAGTTTCCAGACCCCCACCTCATTTCCGTTAAATACTATTTCCGCATACGCATTTTCTGGTGTAAGGGATGCCGGGACCTCATATACAAGATAACCATCAATTGCATTGCTCTTCTTCGGATAAATGCAGGCTAACTGCAAACCATGTGAGTACCCGTAGTCCTCCACGTATTCGGTTCCAAAAAATTTGGAAAAATACTGGATTTCCTTAATTTCAATTGGTGCTGCCTTTCGGTCTGATGATTTATCGGGAAGATAATGAGTAGGATCCGCCGGATATTTCTGTCCATTATGGTGGACGTTGATATAGCCTGACGTTAGTGGCCAGACACGGGTGTCACCTTTATTAAAAACATTAATAAAAACAAACAGGTATTTATTGCCTGGTTTTGGTTTCTGGATGTAATATTTATTATCCATATCGTTATGCCAGTTGTAAGTCTCGTTAATCCATATACGATACACTGTACCTTCACTTGCAATTTCTCCTTCACCGAACAAGAAACCCTCTTTAAGGTGGAGAGCGTTCGGGAAAGGATCCGGAGTCGGGGTTGGTGCTACGGTTGCTGGCATTGTTGTTATCGGGATTGTTGTCGTGAATATGACTGTGCTGTCAGATGAGACCATGCCGGTAGAAATTTGAGTAGATACGGAGGGCATTTTCGGTAATACTACCAAAATTACTGCTGCTGCGATGATCAGAACGATAAAAATACCCGCGATGATTTTAACCGCTGCCTTTCCTGCACCACGCGATGGTAGGGAAGAAGTGATGATTGGTTGTATAATAGTGTCCTGCCCAACCGATGCCGAAGGCTGAAGAGACGGTGCCGGTATTTCCGGATCAACCAGTGTCCCGCAGTTTTCACAGAATTTTATCCCTTCAGATAATTCGGCTCCGCAGACAGCACAGAATTTTTATCGTATGAATCATAGTCTTTTTAAAAGCTGATAAAAAAGTGGATTTGTATCTGCATCACCTTCATGCAATCATCAGTCCTTTATAAAAAAAGTAAGAATCAATTTCCCGTGTTTCCCTGCCACTGCGTCCCTTCATGACAGCGCAATCCTGATATAGGTTTTTTTGGGTTGGCAATACTGGTACTTTATAAAAAGAAGGATTAACCTGAGCCTCATACCTTGATGTCTCCCGAACAAAACCCAAAAAAAGATTATACCTTAACAGGGAAATCTGATTGCACCCACGGGGAAATTACGTTCTTTTCTGTATTCAGTTCATGGAACTGTCGCAGGGAGACAGTGATATCGCGGGTGAAAGCAAAATACCCGATCTGGGTATTCTGGCAGAGCTTCATCGCCATGTCCATGAGTCCACGCGGGTCAGGACGTGCTTCACCGAGCCAGATATGGAAAATGTTACCGCCATCAACAATGGGGAAAAATACATGTTCGATCTCCATCCGTTTGGTGAGCGGGACATTAGCACCTGGTGCTACATGGGTACCATTTGTGTAATATACAGGCAGATCGCGGCTCTTGCCCAGCATCTCCAGGCTCTCTTTAACATTGCCCTTAATCACCCTTACGGCAAAATTGTGATAACGACGGTCGATCATATCGGCTACAGCAAACCGTTGACCTGTTGTCTCTGCCGGTGTCCGGGCCAGCACAATTGTCATGTTGTTCTTCTTTGAAAGTTCACGGGCATAGAGTTCCATCTCTGTCATTGCCCGTATCGCGAGCCTGAATGCCTCTTTTGATTCGTGGAGCTGTTTCCCCGTGTGATGCTGTACCATCTCGTTAACACCTACTACACCAACCGTGTAAACAAGCCCCCCGAGATCTACAGCGAGTGCACCACGTTCACCTGTATTCGGGTCTTTTGGGCGTTGCATCGCAAACGGCATCCGGCTGTTCGCCCGGATCAGGTCCATCCAGCGACGTTTGATCTTGAAAATTTCCACGGCGACATCCATAAGCCCTTTGAGTTCCGCAAAGAGACGTGCATCATCCCCCTCCGCATTGTATGCTGCCCGGGGACAATTCACCGATACAACCTGCCAGGATCCCATCGAGAAGTGCAGACCCTCCTCAAAGTACAGCTTCTTATCGAAATCCGAATCTTTGTCTGCCACTGCGGAGAACTGGTATGCACAGCACTGGTAACAGGAGATTCCCTTACCCGCTCCCCGGTAAGCTGGCAGCTGGTTATCATAATACGGCGTACCGAACTTTGACGCGAGCTCAAATGTCATGAGGTATAATTCCTGAAACGTGGGCAGATCAGGATTTTTACGGTTGAACTCTTCCCGCTCATTCATAAAGTCTGGCTCAATGGAAATCTCAGGCTTGGGAAAGTTGAAGGGTTTGCCCCAGTAATCTCCTTCAAGCATCACTTCCATGAGCGCTTTGAACAGGAGACGTACTTCACGCTCGAATTCCCCATATGTCCTTTTTGGGGCAGACCTGCCATCCCATATTTTTCCTTTGTAGATGCATGGTTTATCCTGCCAGAGCTTCGGCACACCCGGTGAGAGCTGGATCGACGAGAAAACAAGCTGCCCCCCCCGGGCGACCATCATTTGTGTCATTTCATACACAAACATCTGCATGTTCTGTTTGATCTCGTTATACGCCATTCCTTCCATGTAGGGTGCGAGGAATGTAAGGAAGTTGTAGTAACCCTGTCCTCCGGCAAAATTTGTCTGTGCAGATCCAAGTGCTTTTACGGCATGGAGAATTGCGACTTCGGCACGCTTTGCAGGGCCTGCAACGGAAGCTTTTGTACCATTGCCATCAGGCATCAACCCATAATATAAGAAATAGCGCAGATCCCAGTCCTGGCAAAACGGGCGCGTACCGAAATACTCAAGATCATGGATGTGCATCTCACCTGAAAGGTGATGATCAGCAAGTTCGGGAGGGAGCTGAAGGAGGTACTGTTCCTTGGAGATTTTGTCCGCCTTCTTCTTGTGTGAAGTTTCGGCATTTTCCTGGAGGTTTGCGTTATCGTGTGCCTCAAAACCCCTGCCAACATCGATCTGGTGCGCGTCAAAAACTGGAGTACCGACACGGGTGGAGACATTCCGGTACTGTATCATTCCCTTTTCCAGGAATGTGATATTAACAATCTCACGTATGAGCGGTCCTGAGAGTGACTTCAGTCCCATGTTCCTGATCCTGTTTTCCACTTCATGCGCAATTTCCTGTGCTGTCGATTCATCAGCCCCTTTATATCCATAAAACGTCTCAACAAGTTTTGTCTCTTCAACAATCTGCCGGACAATACGATTGCGATCCCATTCAATAATATGTCCATCGGATGTACGGACAGAGGGAAGTAAGGGGACAGAAATTCCCTCAAAAGTAAGTTGCCTGGTCTCGCTGCGTGCCATTATTCACCTGTTATCAGTTTTGATAGGTGCTCTCCATCCAGTTTGCCTGCGGGAAAAAGATCCGCAGATGTATAGAAATAAGAGTCTTTCTGTAAAACAGGGGCTTCCTTTACAAATACTCCATTCATTCGCAGCTCGGTGAGTGATTCCGCCGTCGAAAGATTGGCCTCAACGTAACTATATCCCTTTTTTCTGAGAAAACCTTTCAGCAGTTCACAATTCGGACAATATTCAAGCGTATACACAATCAGTTGCGGATTTTTCAGCACAAAAACACCCTCCCTCTCTCATCTATAAATTAGGAACAGCGGATAAAAAAACTTGGTTTATGCACATGAGCCGGTTCATCCTGGCAATCGATTACCATTAGTAGTGGTATGAGATAATAGTACGGTAATGGTAAGAGCGTTTGTAGCACTCGAACTGTCAAAAGATATTAAAGATCAGCTTTCATCAGCGCAGGACGCGATCCGGGGGTGCAGAGCGCGTCTCACATTTGTGGATCCAAAAAATATTCACATTACAGTAAAATTTCTTGGTGAAGTGGATGGAAAGACACTGCAAAAAGTTATGGATGCACTCAAATCTGTTACCTGTATTCCATTTTCCATAACTGCGGGTACTGTGATGGTGAACAATCCAAAACGCCCGCACACGATCTGGTCTGCAATCGATGATGCGGGACAAATCAGGCAGGTATTTCTTCATATTGAGGATGTGCTTGCACCCCTTGGGTTTGAGAGGGAGACCCGCAACTTTACACCCCATGCAACGTTAGCGCGGGTTAAATCACCGGACCCGTCACTGCTTTTGACGCTTGATACCCTGAAAATGGACTCCTATGGCAGTTGTGTAATCCGTGGTCTGAAACTAAAAAAGAGTACACTCCTTCCTCAGGGCCCGGTCTACGAGGATTTGCTGGAAGTGAAATGGTGAAACGGGAGCCTCTTGAAGAGAAGGTATTGAAGGTTCTCCGTCCAACCCGCCAGGAACGCAACCATGTATGTGGCCTGGCCAAACGTCTCCTTACTGCAATTGCCCAAAGCGGGAAAGCCGAGGGGATGGTCGTGGGGTCTATTGCCCGTCATACATGGGTTCGTGGAGATCGCGATCTCGACGTATTTATGATGTTTGACCCGGCGTTGTCACGCGAAGCTCTTGAAATTGAAGGTCTTGCCCTCGCCCGAAGCATCGCTGCCTCATTCACCGGCCGGTACCACGAGAAATACGCCGAGCACCCGTACATCAATGCAACAATTGACGACGTGGATGTTGATCTTGTTCCCTGCTATAAAGTTGACAGCGCCACCCGGATCCAGAGTGCTGTTGACCGCACACCGTTTCACACACGCTACATCACTGAAAAGATCAACGGTTTAATCGATGACGTGCTCTTGCTCAAGCAATTCACAAAAGCGGGCGGTATCTATGGTTCAGACCAGATGACGGAAGGATTTTCAGGGTATCTCTGCGAGCTCCTTGTGCTCCACTACGGGGGATTTACTCCACTCATCCAGGCAGCGGCTTCCTGGCGGCCAGGGCTTTTTATCGATATTGAAAAACATGCGACAAAAAAATTCGAGGAACCATTGGTCGTGATCGACCCGGTCGATCCGAAACGAAACGTGGCAGCGGCAGTTTCCCTGGATCGCATGGCAGGGTTTGTCGAGCTGGCGAGGGGTTATTGTGAAAAACCTGTATACGAATTCTTCTTGCACCCGATGGAACGCTGCATCCTGAAAAAGGAACTGGCCGCACGAATCGCTCAGCGCAGAACATGTGTCTTTGCAGTCACCTTTGCGACACCCCAACTTATCCCGGAGATTGTTGTGCCTCAGCTTAAGCGTAGCGTTTCTTCAATCCGGGAAATGCTGGAGCGAAACGGGTTTCTTGTCCATCACGCTTCGTATGATATGCAGTCAGAGGAGTGCATGATTCTCCTTGAGCTGCTTGTTGGCGACCTTCCTGCAATACGGCGGCATCTGGGGCCACCACTCTGGAACCACTCAAATGCAGATAAATTCCGGGAAAAACACCTTGCGGAACATCAGTCCGGGCCATTCATTGAAGATGGGCGGTACGTGATGGAGTTGCCCAGAGAATATCAGACTGCAAAAAGCCTGCTGTCTTCAGATGCTGTCCTTAATGTGAGTCTGGGGAAACACATCCGGCAGTCGCTGGAACTGGGATGGACACTTCATGAGGGCCCGGAATGCTGGAAGGAGGAGTTTGCACCGTTTATCGCGGAATTCTTTGACCAGTGCTCACCACTGACCCGGATACAGCGGGAAAAATAGT
>CAYWHL010000108.1:0-7773 GCA_964457995.1 uncultured Methanoregula sp.
ATGCAGATAGTGAGGGGAGAGAAGGCGCTTTTTATCTCTGGACCGCCAGTGAGATCGAGGAAGTATTAGGAAAGGAAGATGCGATAGTTGCTGCTCACGCATTCAATGTGACTCATACCGGCAATTATTATGATAAAAAAAATGGAAGGGGACTGAATATTCTCTACCGGACACAATCAATTGCCCGGCTTGCATCACCCTTTAATTTCGCCGATATCGATCTTGCATCCCGGCTTGAATCTATCATGGCCAGACTCTATTCTGCCCGAAAACGACGACCCCGTCCTTCTCTTGATGATAAAATTCTGACTGACTGGAATGGTCTTTTTATTGCGGCCCTTGCACAGGCAGCACGAACCTTTGGCAATGAGAACTACCTGGAAGCTGCAAGACGAGCTATGCAATTTGTATTATCACGTATGCGTGATACCAACGGTGGACTTATGCACCGGTATCGTGATGGTGAATCCGCAATTCCGGCATTTGGGGATGACTATGCGTTTATCATAAAAGCATTGATCGAACTATATGAATCCACATTTGAGCCATCCTACCTCGCATCAGCTCGTGAACTTAATACCATATTTCTGGCACATTTTTGGGATGAGGCACAAGGGGGATTTTTCACCATATCTGATTCTACTGAAATTCTCCTTATACGTAAAAAGGAGATTTACGATGGCGCAATCCCGTCATGCAACTCAGTTGCATTCGAAAATCTGGTGCGACTCGCACATCTCACTGGTGATGCAGCCATCGAACAGAAGGCATCAGTTCTTTCAGCAGGGTTTTGTGCAATAGTCCAGCGATCGCCCTCTGCACATACCTGGTTCCTTTGCGCTCTCGACAGTGCCATAGGACCCATTCACGACGTCGTTATTGTTGGTAAGCGGGATGGCAGTGATACGCAGGCAATGATCGATGCATTAGAGCACCACTATCTTCCTCATGTATTGGTACTCTATCGGCCTATAGGTGAATCTGATTATCTGCTCACCAGCCTGGCGCCCTTTACACGGACATTATGTTCAATCAGTGAAAAGGCAACTGCATATTTCTGTACTGGTCACACCTGTGCCATACCCACGACAGAAGTTAATAAGATGCTGGAATTGTTGGGCTGTCTGGATTAAAGAAAAATAACTTAAAAAAAAAATCAAAGATTTTTGAGGGCAACGAGATCTTTGACACCTACCAGTTTCCAGACAAGTGAACGCTCCTCTTCAGCAATTGCTGCCGGGGGATCCAGAGGCGAATGGCCCAGCGCGGCAAGGATATTACAGGAGAGATTTCTCTCGACAATTAAATCAACGAATTTTTCCCGGATTATCTTTTTTTCAATAGAATCTAAAACCTCCTCAAGGTAGCCCTGGAATGTTACGAACATATATGACGAGAGGTCTTTGGTGTATTTCTCAATTTCAACGGAAACATGGGGACTTTTTCGAAAATATTCGATCTTTTTTCCGTATTTTGTAGAGAGGAAATAGAGAAATGATCCATCGAAGACATAGAGAAATGGGGCGATATAGGGATATTTTTCGCCCTGGAACGCGATCCGACAGACATACCCCTTTTCAATGAGCCGATCATATTCCTGTTTTTCCATTCGCGGGATTTTCAAGATGTCCATAGAATCACACCATTGGAATTCCCAACATTACCTGATAAACTTTATTAATTCTTTTTTTTAAAAAAAAGAGAATACATTATCTCTCTATTTGAAATCCCGCTCTTTTCCATGCTGTCATTCCCCCCAGGACATTAGTTACCATATGATACTGGTGGATCGCTAAGAAGCTTGCCGCAAGACTCCCTTTATACCCTGCATCGCAATAGACAATAATCGGTTCATTTATGGGGATTTCATCAAGATGCCGGGGCAGTTCCCCGATATATATATGATGAGCCCCGGGAACATGACCAACAGCGCGCCAGTTTTTTATGTCCCTGACATCAAGGATAAAGGGTTTTTCTTTCTCAAGACGCTCCTTCAACTGCTGCACGGAACATGTTGGCACGGTTCCTATTTCCTGCGCCGCTTTGATCCATGTAACAAATCCACCGGAAAGAACACCGGTGATTGAATCATACCCAAGCCTTATAAAATGGCGGAGCACCCGATCAAGGTCAAGATTGAAGTCATCGACGATGATAATCGGTCGTTGATAATCGAGGAACCAGCCCATGAATACAGAAAGCCCCTCACGCCAGATTGAAATGCTGCCGGGGATGTGCCCTGCACTAAAACTGGTGGGAGAACGAATATCTACAATCTGGCACCCGTATTTCCGGTAATTATTTACTTCATTAATTGTGAGCAGGTTCAGCTGCGGCACCCTGTGCAAAAGGGGAGCCCCGTCTTTGTTGTACTTTTCCATTTGCCTGAAATACGGGGGTAAATACGGCACTTCATGTATCCTTTGGGAAATAAAGGTCTCCATATCAATAGCGAGTTGAGGATTTGTGCGTTTTTCATAACCGATCGTAGTGAAGGGGTGATCAGCAATCTCTCCGCCACAGACTGATCCTGCACCATGTGCAGGGCAGACAATAACTCCGTCACCAAGCGGGAGGATTTTCTTTGCTATACTATCATAGATTTTTGCAGCCATCTCCGCATTACGTGATTTTCCGAAGAAATCTGTCCGCGCGATATCTCCTGCAAAAAGCGTGTCACCGCAAAAAACCATATAAGGCTGGTCTGATACTTCCCGGTCCCTGACCACAATCGATATACTCTCCATGGTGTGTCCCGGGGTTTCCAGAATGGTAAGTTCCAGCGATCCCAGAATAAAGGTCTCGCCCTCCCTGGCGGATTTGCCATAGGAAAATGCCATTTTTTCACCATGATAAATGGCAGCCCCGCAACGGTCAGCAAGTTCCAGCGAACCGATGGTATAATCTTCATTCCTGTGCGTTTCGAAAATATGCGTAATGACAAGTTCGTTTTGGCTGGCTTTTTTTAGGTAAATGTCACAGTCCCGGCGCGGGTCGATTACTGCGGCCCTGCCTGCTGATCCTATGAGATATGAATTATGAGCAATACCCTCAGAAACAATCCTTTCGAATAACATCTGGCATCCCCTATTCTCGTGGAAATACACACTTTACTCGTATATAGGTTATGAAATGACCAAAAAGGGAGTGAAATACCCCGTTTTCATTCCACTCCATAGGAATAGTTCAGAAGGATCGGCTTTGTATCTTCACATGATATTTTATCGAGAAGGAGGCTGCAGATATTGTTCAGATTAACCGGGATATAGCCGAGAACCTCTGCACTCACGTTAATCCGCCGGTGCATAAAATCGATGAACGGGTAACTGAGGAGGTGATTGTTATGGTGGTGACCGTGGATCACCCAGCCGTCAAATGCTTCCGGGGCATCTGCCGGGTCATGAACCAGTAAAAAACAAAAACCGCGATAATTAAGCGTGGCAGAATGAACTGCCCCCAGTTCCCAGTCATCGTGATTTCCCTCAATAAAGGTTATCCGGCCCTTGAGTTTTTTCCTGTACTCCAGAGCGGGCAGTGCTTCTGGTCCATACCGTAAATCTCCCAGATAATACACACGGTTTGCAGGCGAGATGGTATAGTTCCAGTTTTTTATCAGCACATGATCCATCTCCCTGGCATCGGACACGAGGAACGGGCGTGAACAATAATGGATGATATTTGCATGACCGAGATGCAGATCAGAGATCAGGTAAATATCATCAGGATTTGAAGGTTGGGGATCTAATCGTTCAAATCCCGATTGCTGCCGGAAGAGGGCAAGTGTTGTCTGCCAGGATTTGCTGTCATGACTGTAGTCACCGTTGATCCACCGTTTCTCGAGGAGATCGTATTCGGCGAGGATTGTATCTCCCTGTAATATTGTAATCCTGATCCCGGTTTCATCAATGGTGACGGGATGGATTGGATGCGCTTTTTTCCACCTGATCATATACCCCAGCAGGTGCCTCAACCATCGAAAAACTCCGGGCGAGTTTTCTCCCTGCTGCCGACCAGTGAGGGCATCAAAAACTTTCGTTGCCCTCCCAAAATCCAATCGGTTTGCTATCGTTACATGAAACCATTTGCTGTCGGGGTTGGCATCCCAGATATTCTCGCTGTGAACAATGGGAGACAATGTTTCTGCCAGTAAAGCCGTGAGTGTTTTCAAGGGCCCTGATGGCATAACAGAAAATGCGATTACACTTCCATGGCTTCCCTTGCGCATTTCCCATCCGTCTATAATGAAAGGGAAAGGATCAAACCGGGCTGCCACCATGCCGACACCATCAATCAGCTGCCGGGAGCTGATGCCTTCATTAAGGGTCAGCGGTCCAAAAAGCGTGATATGCGGGTGACACTCCAGATAGCCACCAAGAGAGAATAACCGGCCGATAGTTGAAATAGTCTCCCTGATCCGCCATTTTGTCCTCGATAGACGGATCTCAATCAGATAGATATCGTCCATTAAATGCAGCCTTCAATTAATTTCTATGTGCGGCATTAGTGGTTAAATCTTTGATATGTGTTTTTAGAATCAGCGGAAGGATTTTTGAATTGATGTACGATGATTCCGGATTGGGTGTCATTTTATAAGGTGTATCATATCAATGTTACAAGGACAGAAATGGAACAATGTATCATGAAACTGCATGCATATTTTGACAAATCTTAAAGTATAAACCAACAGGAAATAAAGAAAATTGGCATGTCTAAAAAAGTGATGAAACTGATAGATCCGGAAAAGGGATTATTGGAATGCCTGGTGTGCGGGGCACGACATACTGGTATCATAAAGCCTGAATCTGATGGAAAATTTTTACCTGAATCCTGGCATTGCGTGAACAAATGCAAGCTTATTGATGATAAAGTAAAGAAAAATACTAAACAGTAACGAATGATCTGATATAATTTTTCATTTTTCACAAAAAATGGTCATAATAGTTCTCTTTTCTGGCGTAGTCGCAGAAAATTGTGCCATCTCCAGGAGAGCCAGTCCGTAATAGTACCTGAAGGAAATCCTGTATAAAATAAAAACATCCATAAAAAAAATAGGAACTGCAAGAATATGCCCTTACCAATATATTCTAAATTATACCAGGAGTACAGTATAGCGTGGATCAAAATTTTGCCAGCACAAAAAATTTCCCGTCATTGGTCACCACCCTTCTCTTCGACATGGACATGATACCAAATATGAAGTGTTTTTGAATAATTTAGAAACTTAATCGCGCTGAAATCTCCCTTATCCTTTGTCCGATTACTTTTATTTGGTAGCTAGTTGTATACATCTTTCATGCCAGACATTGAACATCCGAAATGCTCTCATCCAAAATGTGGTGCCAAAATGCAGCGCATGTATGTACGGAAAGGCAACGGGTTTGTTCCCAGTGGGTGGGTCTGTGAATGTGGTGAGGTCAAGCTGGACAAATGTAAAAGTGATTAACATAAACCGAATGTGGGCCAGAACAGTAACTCAATATTGATAGTGCAAAAGCTCCAGAAGATTTCGATTTTAAATGTCACCTAAAGCAAATCATACCAGACATCATGAGATCTGCCAACAGAATCGCAATATGACCTTTGGTTCTCAAATTCGAGAAAAATGGGTCTTTCTCGTAATAAATCACTCAATACACTGCCTCAATTGAGATTGAAAAACTACTTGCGGTATTTTTCGGGTCATTGACATTGATGCTAAATGATTTGTTTCCCCCACTAGGAATGTATAATGTTTCAGTCTTGGTATCAACAGGAACATGCTCATAATTTCCTGAAATAATATCCCCAACAAATAGTTCTACAGTTATCTTGCAAGTCCCAGATGTACCGGTGTTGTTGGCAAATCCATTAAACGTCCATTTTCCGTTAATATCTGTTGAACTCTGTGATTCAATATTGCATCTTGGAAATGGAGGGGGTTTCAAGGTAAAAGTGTAGTAATTTTCTTTTGGATAAACTGTGCGTGTTGAATGATACTCATCATAAACAACTTCAATTTCATAGTTGTTATCGCCGTACATCTGAAATACAACATTCCCATCCGAATCGGTTTTTCCGTAATTGTTTCTGTCTTTGTCTGGGGCTTCAACAGGTATATCGACCACGGGATGTCCCTTGTCATCAATGAAGTGTAAGGTAACCTCGTGTTTTTGATTTCCTGAAGTGCAACCAGAAAAGAGAGTAAATATTGCTAATAAGAGGTAGATCCCTAGGAAAATAGCATTTCGACGATACATAGCCGAAATGGATTTTTTATCAGAATAAATCTTTTTAAATATATAATTGACCTTTACGTTCTATCTTTAAGATGTCAAGATACAGACGTGAAAATTTATGAAAAAACAAAATGCCCAACCATATTGACGTAAAACGAGGATTTCATACAAATATTATAAGTAGTGCAATCTATGTTACAATTTTTTGAGAGGTTAAAAAGAGTGAAATTATTTTCCAAAAGTTTGATTTGCGAGCGTCTGATTTATGTCAATAATCATTGGAATTAATTTAACATAAAGAATTAGAACGACAATTAAGGCTATGACAATCCAAAAGATTGTCGACCACTTTTCATCTATTCCGATACCACGGAAAATACCACCTCTACGTCGAGCCATTAAATCATGGCTCCACCTTGGAGGTATGTTTTATTTCCCTCTCCCATATTTTCGACGAACCGCATGTTTTCCTTGTTGCATGGAGTCATTTTTCTACACCACGGACAACCTTGAAGATTTTCATAAAGTGTGCTATTCTTAAAAATCTCATGACTGCCAAATCCAACTCCTGAACGGAACCACCGGTGACAGTTCAAACATCTGACTTCAGCACTGGTTTTTTCAGACATTGTAGCCTTCTAGTAAAAGCAGCGTTCCCAAAGCGAGTACCCCACTTTTAATAATATAATTTATCTTTTATTGATTACTTAAATTGCGAAGCGTATGGAGTGAAAGTGTATTTTCTGCAAATCAAGCAAACCTTGATTGACATTAAATCCGAATACGTTGGTTCACCACTTTGCGGATTTGAATACACTCCCCGTCCCTCCATAACTCGCATTTATCCTTGAGGCAATGTGTTAATGCAGTATTGTGATTAACGGGGTCTTTCAAAATATTTTGGATTGAGTTTTTCTTCATGCACCAGTGAGATTCCATGAACATGAAGCGGGGAGTAATGGTATGAAATGGATGCAAGTGAAGAGTGAAAGTGCAATTATGCAGGAAAATTATTGTAGGTATTGTACAGGATGTGGAATGATACTGCCTGATTGATTTTTAAAGTCTCATTCGTCAGTTTGTGTCATTTTTATTATTTTCTCATTCCCTTATTTCGATCAATAATTTTTCTATTTATTCTTTTTATAGCCTCATTAAAATCATTAGGAAGCACAATCAAGGCATCCAGAACCTCAGCTGGAATCTCTTCATCATCCAGAGCTAGCTCAGGCAAGGAACGTTGAATTGCCTGCATTACCGCTTCACGGCAAAGATCTTCTAAATCAGCCCCACTGAAACCAACTGTTTGTTTAGCAAGATTTTCAAACTGTATGTCTATTGAAAACGGTATACTTCGAGTATGAATTTTTAGAATTTCAACTCTTGCCGATTCATTTGGCAAACCAATCTCAATTTCTCTATCAAATCTTCCAGCTCGCCGTAAGGCTGGTTCGATCAGGTCAATTCTTCGTGTAGTACCAATGACGACGACATTTCCTCGTTCTTCAAGACCATCCATCATAGTCAGGAGCTGGGCAATAACTCGGCTCTCGACATC
>CAYWHL010000109.1:0-7595 GCA_964457995.1 uncultured Methanoregula sp.
TGCTATTGATAGCAGATCTCCATGGTCAATTCGGTAAAATTGATTCATTTCTGGAGTTAAGTCCAGAAGCGGTATTTATTGCAGGAGACATCACCAATATGGGTCCGGTTGATACGGTCGATGACGTACTTTCACGCATCGATGTTCCGTGTTTTGCAGTGCCCGGCAACTGCGACCCGCGTGAGATCATCGAAACGCTCGAACACTCAGACACGGTTTGTCTCCATGGTTCCCAGATTAATCTGGGAAAGTTAACGATTGTAGGTATCGGAGGATCAAATCCCACGCCGTTCGGCACACCGTTTGAGATGACCGACAAGCAGATAGATGACGTATTACATCGTGCAATGAAAAAGATGGAAAAAACCGTTCACAACGTTCTCCTTACCCATGCCCCGCCCTATGAGACGCTCGATAAGATTAATGGTGAACATGTGGGCAGCAAGAGTATCCGGCGGCACATGAAGTCTTTCGATCTTGTCTGCTGCGCTCATATCCACGAACAGCGCGGTGTCATGGATATTGATGGTGTAAAAGTTATCAACCCGGGTGCCGCAATGGATGGCTATTGTGCAATGCTCCATTTTGGGACAGATGCAAAGGATATCAAGGTTGAACTGCTGACCGTATAGACAGCAGCTGTATGCGGAGGGAGCAATCCCTTCCACGTTAATTTCTTCTTCGAGTTTTGCAAAGTGAGCAGAGCGGAAATCGGAAAGGAAATTTTATCAGTTTTTTAATGAATAGCCCGAGCGGTTTTCATTGATTATATAAATAATAAGATAAAAAAATATTATGTCAAATCAAATCACTCTTTTTTTTATCTTACTTCTGACATTCATTTTATTTGCAGGATGCACATCTCAAAAATCAGATGACACTATTTTGAGTATTGATAGTAATGCATCTCCTACACATTCTGATACTATGGCATCTGCAACAACACATATTGCGGCTCCTCCGGAATCATTACACCAAATCAATTCGACATCGAAAAGGTGGGGTTCTGAAGTATTAACAAAAAATGGTATATTTTATTATCAATTCGAAGGCAATGCGTCATTTGAGTTATCTCTTGGCGATATCTCCCTCCAGCAAAATAAGACTCCCGGGACAGAGTCCACTTATATAGTGAATGTTAACATGACCGCAAAAAACAGCGGTATGGTTCCGGTTGAAGTAATATTCTTGACTTATGCACTTGAGGATAATTCCGGTGATGGATGTCAATCCGATACCCGGTTTTGGTGCGGAGTTGCAGATATGGATCGGATAAACCCGAAAGAATCAAGGACCAAGACATTAACGGTGAAAATTTTTTCTGCTAAAGGATATGGGGATTTTACCTCGCAAGAGTTCTTTTTAGATGGGATTATTGATTATCATTCAGATAAATGGGGAGGGATTGTTCGCAAATCGTGGGTAATTGATTTTAAATAATCACTCACTCCTGGCAATTGATTGTCTCATTCTTTCAAAGGTTGCTGATAATAACCCATCAAATTGTGTTCTTAGAATATGACAATAGGGGCTGAGTATCTTACATATCTCTATAGCGATAGTTGCCGCCGTCCCGAAGGGCGGCTCGCGGCGGCCTCAATTACCACTCACTTTCCCTGGAGTTCCGCCGCTGGGGCATCCCCAAAGAATGATAGCGACGCTGAGGGGGTCAAGGGGGTGCTCCCCTTGAGCTGCCTCCCCCTCTGAGGGAGAGAGGGGGTCACCCTCATACATTTTATATGATCAAAAATAGGCAAAAGAGAGCATTCTCATAGTCAAAATAATAGCCAAACATAATTATTTCTGGTCTATAGCCCGCTTATTCAGCAGCAGTTCCAGGTAAGAGGTGAGGATCGGCTCACCATGTATACCAATTTCTTTTGAAATCTTTTCGATTTGTGCAGACGCATCCGAATCATCATTTTCTGCCATTACTTCGACCTCCACAAAGGTTCCAAGTTCATCAACGGTATCAAGTGAAATGGATGCATTGCCAAACCGGAAGTTTTCACGCCACTTGTTCACCTCCGCGGATTTTGAAAAACCGAGACGGTTCAGCATCTTTTCAAAGATCTCCCCGGATTCGACTGCGATAGAGAGCTCTTCGCGTGCCTTGAGACCGGATGTTTTAATTTTAGCTCCCTTGTATGTGACAACTGCGTGATCGTTTGTATACCTGACCCGTACAGCTTCATCGGTCACGCTAAAATCACGATAGGGTGCATTGTAATACACATCATGCTCATGGACCCTGCCGCAAAACTGTGCATTATGCTCGATTAGCTGTTTTCGCACTGGATCGAGCGGGAAAACCCTGACTTTCAATTCAATTTCAAGCATGAATCCTGCCACATGTTTATCTGTTTTCGTTGCAATTTAATATAATCAGGTGAATCATGGCAATAAAAGAAGGAGATTTCATTAAACTGAGCTATTCTGGCAGTGTAGGCGAAAACATTTTTGATACTACTGATGCAGCAGAAGCAAAAGCTGCTGACATTCACAGCCCGAATGCTCTATATGGACCGGTCACGATTTGTGTCGGCCAGAAACATGTAATTCTCGGTCTGGATGAGGAAATAGCCGGCAAGAACGTGGGTGACAAAGGTACCGTTGTGGTCACTCCTGAAAAGGCATTCGGTGAACGCGATCCCAAGCGCATCCAGTCATTTCCAAAAAATCACTTCAAAGAAAAACCTGTACGTGGCATGCCGGTGAAAGTCGATGAGCAGGGTGAAGGAACGGTTATGGATGTGATTGGTTCCAAGGTCATTGTCGATTTTAACCCGCCACTGGCGGGACAGACGCTCACGTATCATTATACAATTGAAGAAGAGGTTACAGATCCGCTTGAGCAGCTGAAGGGGCTGATCCGCCTTTATGCCAGCAGGGAACTGGAGATCGTAATGGACGATGGCAAGGCTGTTGTCACGCTCCCTCCAGGAATAAATTATGACCGCCGCTGGCTTCTCTGGCGGGGCAGGATCATCCACGAGGGATTCGAATTAATCAAGGATATAACAGAAATCACGCTTCTGGAAACCTTCCGGCGGCCAGAGAAAAAGGAAGAATAATACTTCCCGGCGATATATTTTTAATTCTTGCATATTACAGGTAGCAAGCGTCTGTAAAAACCATGGTTTTTGGGCAACAATTCTGACTACCGGTCTAAAACGATTTTTTAAAATAGTGTCCGCTGTAATGCATGTACATGTATGCCGGAATAAAAAAATTTTCAATGCTCGTTTCATTCCTTATCATATGTACACTCCTTGCCGGTTGTACAGGGGACACCGGCTCGTCAAATGCGACAACTCCGTCAACGACAACCGGGCAGTCATCCACTGCCGCGTATTCTGCGGGAGATGTTATTAAAAATCCACAATCCCCGTCCCAGACAGCTCTTCTGATTATCGGTTTCAATGCTTCTGCCGATAAGTATGAACGTGCGCTGATCTACCCCAATGCTGACGGGAGCTGGGGCTACCGTCTGAACACGAATACCGAAACAGTGTCCAGAGCGATAATAGACCAGCTCTATACCCAGAAGGTCACCAGGGTAGCGCCCTCGGCAGTCCCTGTCCGGACCCATACGACCACTTTAACTCCGACATCAACGACATCATCCGCAACGACCTCAACGACCACAACTACAACCGTCTCACCGACCGGGAAACCCAGCTTCAAGAAAATTGTTCCTGAAGAAGGGACTGCAGGGACAGCGATTCCCATAACAGCTCTCACCGGCACAAATTTCAAGTCCGGGGCGACTGTCATTCTTATGAAGGCTGATGACCAGAATATTTCGGCGACAAATGTTGATGTGCAGTCTCCAACGCTGATGACGTGCACGTTTACTCCCCCGTCAAATGCAACTGCGGGAGCATGGGATATTGTCATCACAAATCCGGACGGTCAATACGTGAGATATTCCTACATATTCTCCATTCACGCCCCTGTCGGAACAGCTACAACCACCTCCTCTTCTGATTCGGAAGGTATTACCAGCATCAGTCCGACATTTGCCTATGGAAATGATATAGCCGGTGGAATGAGGATTACCGGTTCGAATTTCCAGCAGGGCTTTACTGCTAAAATGACCAAGAGCACGAATACGAATACTGAAATTTTAGCGAGGAGTGTCCGCTGGGATAGTGCAACGCAGGTTACCGCTTGGTTCACCATTCCCATTGACAAACAAAGGGGAGATTATAACGTCATTGTGACAAATCCTGATGGCACCACTCGTACTCTGCTCAATGGATTTGAAGTGAGATGATGCTGTAACCAGATATGGATTGGATAACAGTCCTTTTTTTAAAAAAAAGTAATTTGCCTTGATGCAAGCCTATCACGTAGAAATCAGGTATCTGAAATCTGGATATCGTCATCTTTTCACAAGACAGTAACGCAGCAACGCGGCAATTCCACCGAGTGCGACCAGCCGTTCCCCGGGTTCAAAAGCTGACGAGAGAATAACGATGGTTGCCCGCATGGCCTCAGCTTTTTCGATAATCCTGATGATTGTCTCATCACGCAGGAGCGTATCGGCAATAAGCACCTGCTCGACAGCACCGAATTCAACAGCCTCCTGTACTTCCTTGCACCCATACGCGACAGCACCATCCTGCGATATCCTGAGAAGCACTTCATCCATCATTTTGACTTCCCGTAAAAGCTGGATATCACCTATCAGCTTATCAAGTGCTCCCTTGCCTATCACTTCCTGTACTGCACCACGCCCGATTCGCCGTGTCTCAACGACAATCGCCCGATTTGCAATTGTGCTGGAACGGTTTTTGGCAAATTGTAAAAAATTATCCTTGATAAACCCGGGACCGGCAATGATAAGCGGACCGGAAATATCAGCAATAACCGTCAGAACCTGTCCAAAAAAACCCGCACGGGAATCAGTATCTGATCCCTTGCCACTTCCGGAAGTGATCGTAATTACACTTTCCGGGCCATACTGCCGTAACCGGAAAAGTTCTGCTTCCCCTTCCTCAATGGTCAGGATATGAATTACACCATATACTGACGCTTTCACCGCTCTCTCTATCCTTTCGAAATCGATCGGTCGCCATTGTTTGATCACCGAAATTTCAAAGCCGGTTTCAACGTTGATAGTGTGAAATGCACCGGTATCAACGCCGTGCTCAATGATGCCGGTAAGGCGGAGGCGGACTCCATGTTCGGAAAACTCAACCCGATCTATCCTGACACCAAGCCGGACCGGTCTCTTTTCCATCTTCTCCGGCCTGATTTTATCAGAAGCAGTATCCACACTCCGGAACGTTGTGGCAAAAACCAGATCACCGGCACCAACGAGGTGCTGGAGATGCCAGAGGTCATCGATACTCTCCGGAAATAACCGGATTTCGCCATACTTGTCCTTTAAATCACCATATTCAGCTTTCATGATTTCCTACGATATCGGATCCCCCGGGAGGTACGAAAGCTGCTACATGATCAGTGTTCAGAATTCCTTTGAGTGCTTTCACTTCGTCATCAGAAATTTTCTGTTTGAGAATGCGCAGCACTTTTTTTGCCACATCATTAGGTTCAAACTGTCCCGGTTTGAGTTCGACAAAGGCTTTTGTTTTTCCTTTGATCGTGGAAGGCGGGCCACCTATTACTGCTGCGTGCGGTTCGAGCATTAGTCCAATACCAACCGCGAGTGGTACATTCCGGTAATAGGTGCGTTCCCCGCGGACAATAAAGGAGCCCCGGGAGATAAATTCACCGGATTCCGGGGTCTTGCTGACCTGTGAGGGAAGGGCACTGTACACATCCGCGGAGAAGTGCCCGCTCCGCCACGATCCGGAATAGGACGCTGCGAATTGTGCTACCTCATCCATCTGCCCGGTTTTCCCTTTGACAATCACAACACTGGCACCATGCACATCGGCATGTACGAAAAGGTCCTGACCGCCCATGTATTTTTTTACCAGTTCCTCATTTTGTGATGCATCTCTTCCGCCAAGTACCACAACACCGTCGCTTGTCACAAACCAGCGAAAACGGTGGTACCACAACTTCTTCATGAAAACAAATTCCCTCCGCACCTCTTTTTTCTTTGGCGGGGCTGTTTTCATCGCTTTAAGTGCTCCCTCTTTTTTCTTCCGGAATTTTTTTATCACGTCATAGTATCTGCCCGCGTTCTGCTCTATTCCTTCGTGGACAAAAATTTTTACCCGCTTACCTATATCGATTTCAACAGCTGCATCTTCCGGATAGAATGCAACAATCTTTTTTGCATCAGGTGAATTGCTCTGCCTGGTTAATTTTTCTATCTCCTGCCATGAATGAGTTTTACTTGCCAAATCCAGTGAGCTGATCACCGTTGAGACAAATGAGTAATTTTCATACATTGCAGCAACAATCGCTTCTGTCTTTTCGATCTTTTCCTCGAATTTCTTAATCGCCGATTTCTGGTATTTTAATATCCTCTCTTCCTTGGTAAGTTTTGATTTTCCTTCAGCAGTTTTTCTCTCAGCTTTTGTCAGCGGATAAAATGCTTCTAAGGCTTCTGAGAACGTTTGAAAATGCTGGACGTCATTTCCATCCCCAAGTGCGATTGGTTCACAGTGGTTTGCATAGATTACCGGTTCTGGTGCATGAACTACCCGGAAAAAAAGATCCTGAACTGCAGTAAAGATTATTTCAAGATTCACTGAACTGGCAGGCAGTGTTTTGTCAAGGCCAGATTTCTGGCAGATATACTCTGCATATGTACCCCCCAGCATACAGCCAATCGCCAGGCTCCGGACAAGGTCGCGGTTATCGTTCCTGATTACCGATGTCAGGTTTTCAAGTGAAGCAGTGGGATCTGTTGCCCCAAGTGTATAGAGGGCACGGGGAATAATTTCCCGATCCTTGAACCGGTGGTGCCGGAGAGGTTTGATGATTGTGTAGTCCTCATCGGCCAGAATGATATTTCCTTCATCAAAAAGTTCGAGGATGAGACGGTAGATATGGCTGCCTTTTCCGATATCAAATATCATGATACGCTCAAGCCCGTGCTGCCGGATAGCGAGTACTTTTCCCCCGGAAAGGTACTTGCGCAGAAGCATGGCATATTGCGGCGGGTTTTTTGGGGGTTCCGGCAGGTCTTTTACCAGGTGAGCTCTTCTTCCCGCTTCGATAATCATCTGGTATCGTGCTTTATTCTCCCCATTAAGCCGGATACTCATCGTCCGGGTCTCATACTGGTAGACCTTGTCGATCCAGAGCGGTAACTTTTCGGATAACTCTGATGTAACTGCCTTCACATCGATTCCGCTCATTCCCTGTTCGGACGCCATTAGTGTACCAAATTGATAATGTGTTTATACGGAATATTTAAGTTACCTTGCGACAATATACTGGTATGCACCCGGTTAAAATCTTCCTTGCCAGGAGAAAACCGGAGA
The DNA here is from genome assembly GCA_964457995.1 of uncultured Methanoregula sp. Lineage (GTDB taxonomy): Archaea > Halobacteriota > Methanomicrobia > Methanomicrobiales > Methanospirillaceae > Methanoregula. Next base: position 7,413 of record CAYWHL010000109.1, read on the forward strand.
CCATCAAAGTTTATAAACGGTCTCTCGAAAGGTTTTCGGAAATTGTGGGTACACCCATAGATAATCTCCATGAATATTTAGAGGGTGTCTCAAAAGAAAAACTCACTGGCGACCTGCTCACCTTTGCTGACAGCTTGAAAAACCTCAGTCAGAACTCACAAAGGAATATGGTTGCATCGGTGA
>CAYWHL010000110.1:0-7591 GCA_964457995.1 uncultured Methanoregula sp.
CCCGGTTCTGCCTGCGGAGCCGGTGCTGGGCGAGCATCCGTTCCAGGTCCTCTTTCACCACAAATTCAGTCCAGCTCTTCTTTCCCTCGATATCGTCTTTGGAAAAACCGGTGAGTTGTGCGAACTCCTTATTGGCGAGGCTGATAATGGTGCTCTCTTCCACAATAACCATCGCGGTGCCGGTATTCTCAAAAATGGTGCGGTATTTCGCCTCGCTCTCTTGGAGTGCCTCCTCCACCCGTTTGCGCTCGGTGATGTCGCGTGATATCCCCAGCATCCTGACAGGACGGCCTTGTGCATCCCGAAGAAGGGTTACAGAATTCTCTACCAGTATCGTTGCACCGGACTTGCAGTACTCCTCGGTCTCGAATGAGACGGTCCTGTCAGGGTCAGCCGTGCCTGAAGCCTCCAGCACCATCTCCTGGTGGAAACGCTTCATCAAAGATTCAAGAGACTCTGGTGTCATTGCCTCTTCAAGTGACTGTGACAACGCCTCCTCGACGGTGAATCCTTTAATCTTCTCTACCGACGGACTGATGTACTGAAGGTGCATATCCATATCGAAGATCCAGATACTGTCTGCGGTATTATCAGCGATGAGCCGGTACTTCGCCTCGCTCTCCCGCAGTGCCTCCTCAGCCCGCTTGCGCTGAACAATGTTGTCCCAATCCCGCAATGCGCGTTCCGCAATGTGAGGCAATTCCTTGAACGAACTTTCGGATTTTACAATATAATCAACCACACCAGCCTTCAGCATCTCTACGGCAAGCTCCTCGTTTCCGTGGCTTGTCATGATGATAACAGGAATTGTGATCGCTTCCCGGTCAGCAGGCAGGATCTCGATCCCTTTCCCATCTGGGAGCAGCCAGTCGGCGATGATCAGGTCGGGGGGGTTCTTATTGATCCGGTTCCGGGCATCCAAAACAGAACCCGCGAATGTCAGGTGAAAATCTTGTTGATTTGACTTAAAACCGCGGCGGATCAGCTCCGCATGACTCTCCTCATCCTCGATCACCAGCACATGGTTGGGGTGCCGCTCCATGGCTGGCTGATCATCGGTTATCATACTGGGCCCTGTCCTAGACTTCTGGCATACAACAGTCGATATATGGCGGGGCATTCCAGCCGAGCCAGTAGAACCCGAGGTCTTTCATCAGTCTGGTGAACGTTTTAAAATTCATGGGTTTGACTATATAGCTGTTCGCATGGTAATCATACGAGCGGGCGATATCGGATTCAGCATCAGAAGTCGTCAGGATCACGACCGGGATCCGGTGCAGGTCCGGCGATTCCTTAATTGTTTTAAGAACTTCCAGCCCGTCAACCCGGGGAAGACGGAGATCCAGAAGAACCAGATTCGGTCGCGGGCTGTTCGCAGCATTTTTATAATCACCCACATGAAAAAGGAAATCCAGTGCCTGCTGCCCGTCAAGGACATGATATATGATATTTGCCACCCGCTGGTCACGCATGCTGCGCAAGACCAGTTCGGCGTGGGCTTCGTTGTCTTCAACAAAGAGAATGACAAGGGGCTCCCCTTTCAGTCTGACCATAACAATCACTCTGCTTTTTCCTCGTTCTTATGTGTATCTGTGCCGTCTGCTCCAGCAACAGGGAGCGAAAAATAAAACGTGCTCCCCTGGTTCGCTCCCGCAGATTCCACCCAGATCCTGCCCCTGTGAACTTCAATGATTCGCTGTACAATGGCAAGCCCGGTTCCGGACCCCTCAGTTTTTGCACTCAGTTTTTCAAACAGGCCGAAAATCTTTTTATGATACTGCGGGTCAATCCCGATGCCGTTGTCTTTTACAAAGAAGACCGGCTGATCGCGGTCATACCGCACACCGATCTCGATCTTCGGATGCGGCTGGTCGCCCATAAATTTTATCGCGTTTTCAACGAGATTCATCACCGCTTCCCGGACACGGTCGCGGTCAACGTTGACAACCGGCATATCCGGGGCAATTTCGACCGTCACCTCTCGCTGCTGGATTGCACCTTCCAGAAGTTCCACGGCATCCTCTGCTATCGTGGTAAAGGAAACCATTGCAGGAGGACTTACAATCCTGCCGATCCTTGAGAGCGTAAGGAGATCGCGAAGGAGATCCTCCATCGTATTGGTTGCGGATTTGATGCGGTTGAGATCCTTTTTGAGGCTCACGGTATCAGCTTTGAGGGCATCCTCCTCAAGTAACCCAAGAAATCCACGGATCGTGATGAGCGGGCTCTTGAGATCGTGGGATACGGTATAGGTAAACCGTTCGAGCTCGGCGTTCTTCTGCTCCAGTTCCTTGATGAGCGCCTCGCTCTGGAACTGTGCCCGCTTGCGTTCGGTGATGTCCTGGTTCGCACCGTGGGTTTTGATAGTCCGGCCGTTAGCGTCTTTCGTGATTCCGATACGCACGACGATGTGCCGGATCTCACCATCCCTGCGGATAATCCGGTGCTCCACCTGCGATACATACTGGGGGTCGGTGGTATTTATCGCCTTATTCACTTCATCGGCGACCACATTTATCTCATCCGGGTGAACGAATTCCCGGGCATACACTTCTGCCGGCATCTGATTGCCTCCTTCACGCTCTGGAGTGGTTCCATATAAAGCATAGAACCGGTCGTCGAAGGTAAAGATACCTGACGGAACGTCAAATTCCCAGTTCACCAAGTGTGCCAGGTCCATCGCCTCTGCGAGCAAAAATTGGCTCTTCCTGAGCGTCTCCTCTGCCTTTTTACGCTCGGTGATGTCCTTCCCGACAGACTGGTATTCAACCACATGACCGTCCTTGTCAAAGATTGCCCGGTCGCTCCAGCGCTGCCACCGGACTTCGCCGGAGGGCATGATGATCCGGTGTTCAATGAACCCAACAGGATTTTCCGGCGTCAGTTCAGCTAAATGTTTTTTCATCTGACGCGCGTCATCGGCGGGTAATACCACACTGTGACGGCTTCCGATACAACGGTCTTTGTTCAATCCGAAATAGCGGCAATATGCGTCGTTGACAAACGTGAGCGTGCCGTCCGGCGCAAACCGGCAGATGAACTCGGTCTGGTCTTCGACAACGGCGCGGTATCGGTTCTCACTTTCACGTAAAGCTGCTTCAGCCATTTTGCGCTCGGTTATATCCTCCAGCGTCTCTATTGCACCGATGATGGCTCCGTTTAAGTCTCTGATTGGTGCTGCAGTAAAATGCAACCATATCCCAGTCTTTCCCAGTTTCGGGAAAAAGTCTGTTGCTTCGTATGCATCATTTATAAGCTTGGACCTTGCACATTTCCCGGAATACCACAGAGGAATCTTCTCCAGCTTTTCATCAACCAGCAAATCAGCCATGCATGGCCGCTCCTGCTGGTAAAACGCTTTCCAGTGCTGGTCTGTACCAATAACTTCCTCAGCCTTGATCCCGCTGTACTTTTCCAATGCCTCGTTCCATTTAATAACCCGGTGATTTCTGTCAATAATAAATTGAGGAATCGGAGAGCCCCGAATGATAGCATTCAATCTTCCTTCATTCTCTTTCAATGATTCTTCTGCATTTACCACATCAGTGATATCCCGCCCCACCGACTGGTATTCCTCTGCCGTACCGCTCTCATCAAAAATGGCACGATCACTCCAGCGCTGCCACCGGACCTCTCCGGATGGCATTATGATTCGGTGTCGGATTGTTGCAACAGGATTTTCCAGTGTAAGTGATCGGATGTGTTTTTTCATCAGGCTTAAATCATCCGGAGGAAGTACCACAGAGTGCCGTTTCCCGATACACTCTTCCCGTTTCAACCCGAAATAGCGGCAATATGCGTCGTTGACAAACGTGAGCGTGCCGTCCGGGGCAAACCGGCAGATAAATTCCGTCTGATCTTCAACAACGCTGCGGTATCTGCTTTCACTCTCACGCAGCGCCTCCTCTGCCCGTTTGTACTCGGTGACATCTTCATAGATTGCTACAATTTCTCCAGAGCGGAGTTTTAAGATATAGTTCTCCCTCCAGCCTGCAATCCGATTGTCCTGGTAGAGCGAAATCGGGTGCTGTTCATGTACTCCCGTCCTCCACACCCTCTGGAAAACATCGAAAAGACCGAACTCTTTTATCCCGGGGAAGATTTCAAGGACGCTGCGCCCGAGAACATCCTGCCTGCTGATGTTATCGATTTTTTCTGCGGCACGGTTGATATTCCTGAAGATGAAATCATCTCCATCGCCCACCGCTTCATAGACTGCGACACCAGCACCCATGTTGTTGAAAAGGTCCTTAAACCGGGTTTCGCTGTACTGTACTGCCTCTTCTGCCTGCTTGCGCTCAGTGATATCCAACAATGAGATGACAACCGCATAGGGTTTCGCATCCCCCTGCCTGAAGAGGGGGCTCGTGTTGATGTTGACCCATGAGAATCTCCCCTCAGCGCTCGTGATGCCCATGACGACGTTCTTGCACACCTCCCCGGTTGCCAGGGTATGCATGGACGGGTGTTCGGAATCCGAAAACTCTGTCCCGTCTTCCCGGATCGTCTTCCACTTCCGGCATGTTGCCGTATGCCCCAGCACTTCCCTAGCGGTGACGCCAAATAGCCGTTCTGCTGCTCTGTTCCAGGTAAGGATCTCTCCGGTCTTCTCCTGGAGGATGATCGCCTCATTAACAGATGCAACGAGCGTCCTGTACCGCTCCTCGCTCTCCCGCAGCGCCTCTTCTGTTGCCTTTCGGTTCATGATATTAGTGATCCAGGAATTCATTTTTTTCCCGACAGGTTTTCTTTCGCACGCTCTTTTGGCGGAACATAGTAAAAGTTATTATAGACGCTGTTCCCGATAATGGCGAACGGGTGCACAGATTATCCACATACTCAATCAGCCGTTCAGACCCCGACAACCCACGAAGCGCCCATGACATCTCACCGGTCCCCCTGAGTGCGGTATACCCTTCATCAAGTGCTTTCTGTGTTTCAGATGAAAGGATTGACATCATCCCGTCAGGATCGAATACTCCTCCTTTCAGATATGTATCAGTACTCGAGAGAATGCTGAACTGTCCATTTTTCTGGTAATGTTCAACGTCAACACCGTCGTTTTTCAGATAGTTGATAATGGTTTTGGGGTCTCTATTATCGACAATATAGCATACTTTCCCGTTCTGTTCGAGACCCTTGCGGAGAAACGGTGTGACAATATTCCGGTACTCTTTGTCAGTATCATAGATACAACAGGTATGGTCACCGGGTTTCATGTCTGTAATTGAATGTATGGTGGTTTGAACTTGCACGATGGCAACACCTCGAAATGATAATTTTTCCGGATCGAGACGTAACTGAACGCAAACGGTATTTTAGTGATGGTTCCTGATGAGGTGTCTGGTGCCTAGGATTTTTTCAGGAGCCATGAGATCGATGAATAATATCTGAAGATGCATGCTTGCCGTCAATAAAACTCCCTCAATCCGATCCACCCAAATTTGATGAATCTAATCATTCAATAGTGGATAAGATAAAATTTGCGATCTTGATTTTGTTGAAGTGCATATGCATTAAATTGGCGCTGTAGAGATCCTGATCCTGAACAGGGTACTACCGACAACCGAAAGATCTAAGGTACAGTGTCGCCTTACCTTGTTATGCGAGAATCAAGTAAGGAGACGATATAGTGTCAGCAAACCGGTATATCTGGTTTGTTGAAATATCATCAGAGAAACAAGGTTGAAACTGCATTCTCCGTCCTGAAAATGAGGTTCGGGGGATCTCTCAAGGCGAGAAAATACCGGCTCCAGGTCAAAGAGATCAAAATCAAAGTGGTCGTCTATAACCTCTCAAAAATGATCTTATCATTCGTTATTCTGATAATTGTTGAGGAATTACCATGAAAGACCCACAGTTATTCATCATATTTGCATGAGTTTGTGACTCATGTGCGTTTTTACAGAGCGGACTATGTCGTTAACCAGCATAGATAGCTGATGAAAATTCTCAAGGGATTTTCATACCAGCCAAAAGACATCGGAAAAGGAGGTGAAAATGAGTATCATCACCTGTGAAGATATCGGCGGGTTGCAAGGACAGGTCCGGAAGATCCGTGAAACGATTGAGCTTCCCAAAATATACCGGAGATCATTGAACGGATCGGTAACGATCCCCTGAGAGGCATCCTTCTCTTTCACCCCTCACGGCGAATCCAACCCTCTCATTTCCGTCATGCCATTGAAGAAGTACGGGCCAATCGTTCCAAAATTTGACACAAGAATCGGAAATTCCGGGAATGTATATCATCACACGGAATAACGTAGTTGCGGGCAAAAATAGCCCAGAACCATAAAGGAGGAAAAACATGGTTGAGAAAATGAACGCATCCTCGAGTTTAGTCGAGGTTATTGACCGAATCCTGGACAAGGGAATTGTGGTGGACGCATGGGCTAGGGTCTCACTTGTCGGTATTGAAATACTGACCATCGAAGCCCGCGTCGTAATCGCTTCCGTTGAGACATTCTTAAAGTATGCCGAAGCCGTCGGGCTTACGGAACATGCAGAGATTGCAGCGTAAGTAAGCCGGAGAGAACAATCCCGGGATAATGGTATCAATCCATTATTCCAGTATTCCAAAAAATTAAAATAAAAAATTCACTGCGCCAGTAAATTTCGCCAGTAAACTAGTAAACTAACTAGTAAAATCCAAAAAAATAAGTTAATGAGATCCGCAGGCACGTCCCTCACGTGAAAATTAAAAATGCTCCTTTTTTTTATTTTTTTTATCCTGATATACCGGGTTTTGTACCGCTGATGGGGCCACTCTATAACCTCGGGGACTGGTGTACGATAAGCAGGGCGGCAAGGGTGGCCGCGGTTGTGGTAAACGAATCGGGAAGACCCTGTGCGGGATCTTTGTACCAAGGTCCTTAGTACACACCAAAAAACGGTATCTGAAATGATCCCGGATGTATCCCTGCCTTATGATATCCTCAAACCGGGAATTCGAACCACCCCCGTTCGTTTCCAGCCGGCGTTTCTCTACGGGAGCAGGAAATATCAACGGCACGACACCCGGTTGTGGCAGTGCCCCGGTACATATAGTGAGACCGAGCCGGCTTTTTTTGTCCATCAAATGAGCAGGTTTGCTATTGTCATTTTTTGAAACATAAAATGGAAATTCCGGGCACGTATTTATCACTTCGATTCAGAATGGAGTGTGTCGGATGAACGACAGATGAAAGGTGGGAACCTATGTCAATAGCAGATGGAATGAAGGATATTGTAGACGACATTGAACATTCGAGAACAGCAAGGATCACCGAGATTGCTGGGTTGAACAACGACGTCGGAGAAATCCGGTCCGCCGCGCAGGATATGATACATTCGTTCACTTCAGAACGAAAGCACAACGCGGCCGATATGCGCCGGACGTTAAGGAAAGGAAGAAAGGCACTTTTTCATGATACCCAGGATATGCTGGGCGGGTTCTCCGCAAACCGGATGGCAATGGCCCTCGGGATGAGAGATACACTGGAAGATTTTACCACCCAGCTGAAAAAAGATGTGATAGGAATCCGGCTTGATGCCGTCAACATGGTCCATGGGTTTGCCGATGAGCGGGTTGCCCGGGGCATCGAGCTGA
>CAYWHL010000111.1:0-7579 GCA_964457995.1 uncultured Methanoregula sp.
ACCATGACGGGTTTTTCTTTCATAGAGGCGGTCACTTCTTGTTCCTTCTCACGTAGAAGTACCATCCACCAATACAGGCACCAACTATAATCACGACAGCGATAATGGGAAAGAGAAGATTTAAGGCCCCACTATTCTGTGAGCTGGTTCCAAGTGCTGAAATTTTTACATCCTGCAAAGAAGTATACAGGTTCCCATCCGAATCCTTGTAAGAAAGTTGAAGCGGGATACTTGTAGACTTATTTGCAGAGAATGTAACTTCAAAGCTCCCGAAATCATCGGGTTTGAGGGCACCAACAACATAGGTTTTATACGGATCCTGCGGAACTGCTGGTGAGAGGGTGGTGACCATGACAGTATTTGCTGTTTCCAGCCCGGCATTGTTCACATCACCTGTGATATGGTAAATGCCGCCTTCAGATGTTACCAGGATATTACTGACAACGGGATTTGCCTGCTTTTTATCGATCCCAAACACAATCGGGAGATACTCCCGCACTTTATGAGGATTATAACCATTATTGTATGTTGCCGTGAGAACAAGGGGAGTCTCCCGATCAGGTGTCACGGTGAAGTTTACCGGCATTTTAGCACCGGATGCAAGATTCCCGATGAAAATTTTTTCCGGTGTTGCGGTTATTCCCGTTCCGGTTACCTCAAGAATTACGCTCCTCACATCATTTTTCCGGGGATTAGCCACCTGCATATAAATGGTCTCTCTCTTCCCCTGGGCGAACGTGTCGGGTTTATCGATTATCGTTAGTTCGAGCGGGGTGTTATCCACCTGTATTACCGCACGGTAATACAGGCTGTCTGCATCACGGAAGCTCAGCGAGAATGTCGGGTAATATGTCCCATCCCGGGCATCAGCGGAAACGGAAAAAACGAACGATTGCGTCTGCAGAGGACCAATATTGGCTGATGAATCATACGGTGCGCTTATAAGTCTGATATTTTTGTCACCGATTGTTGCATGATTGACGACGACACTCATATCAGGGTTGCCATTGGTCACATCTACCATGATGGTTCCTGTATCGTCAGTAAAATACGATCCCGGATCAGACGTGACATTAGATATATAAACATTGCCGGCGGCGATAATGGATTCCGGTGTCTGGAATGCGCTTACAGTTCCAATCCCTGTGCAGAGGATCAGCAACAGAGTAGTGAGTAAAATATATCGAGTGTTTTTCATTTAAATCCCTGTCATAGCATAGATAACATAGAGGATGTAGACGACAACTGGAATACCAACACAGAGTGCCGCATCTCTCACAGAGAGTTTCCGGGCGTGCTGTAAACCGAAGATCCAGATATTGGCGCTCCAGAGGAGAAATACAATAGAAATTATTGATGTGATCTGCGTCATCTCCATCATTGCAGGATCATGCATCAATGCATTGACCGCCTCCTGAATCAGCTGGGGATCCTCGGCTGCATTCGTAGCAATCTGGGGAACAATCACTCTGGGGATGTACTGCATCGCAACAATCAGAGTGAGTATCGCCCCGAAAATCTGGGGAAGATAACCATATCCCACAAACTCCAGCGTTCTTTTAAAGGTTCCATTGCCCTTGAATACCACTGATACAAGGTAGAATACGCCAGCCCATATCATCCAGAAGATGAATATCCCTAATAAAGCACCAAGAATCGTAGAAATGGCAATTATTGATTCCATGCCGGGAATCAATCCTGCCATCATCTTTCCCGTTAATCCACCTATCAGATACCCGTATACTGATGAGACAATCCCCAGCACTAGTACGATAAGGCCGGGAATTTTAAGACTTTCCTTTTCTGCGATTGCATCTTCGAAGAATGCCCCGGGTCTGATGAGAATATCAAAAAGTGAATGTTTCATCCCATAATCACCTGTTCCCCTCTTAGATCTTTTTGTTGTTGCAGGAATAACAACTTCATTACAGATTTTCTCCAGAGTATATTAATGCTATGGGAGGCGGAATTCAACGTGTTGTCCTGCGGTCAAAAGAAAGGAATTGATCCTCATGCTCATCGGCATAGAGCAGGTACCACATCTATACTGTTGTGTCTTTTGCAATAAAAAAAACTTTAGAAGATTTTACCCCGGGTTCCATTTTGATCGGGTGGTGCAATTATCTAAGTATACGCATTACTAAAAATCTTCATAGTTGTACAATAATGTATTTATTTATACACTGCAATGATTATGTATGCGAACAAAAATTCTTCTCGATGAGGAGCAGATGCCAAAAAAGTGGTATAATGTTCAGGCGGACTTACCTTCTCCGTTGGATCCACCACTCCACCCCAAAACCCATAAACCAATCGGGCCTGAGGATCTTTCTGCCATCTTTCCGATGGATCTAATACGGCAGGAAGTTACCACTGATCGCCATATTGACATCCCGGAAGAGGTGCGGGAGATACTGCGGCTCTGGAGACCAAGTCCTCTCTACCGTGCCCACCGGCTTGAAAAATTTTTAAAGACACCGGCGAAGATTTACTATAAGTGGGAAGGGGTCAGTCCCCCAGGGAGCCATAAGCCCAACACCGCGGTTCCTCAGGCGTATTTTAACATGAAGGCAGGAGTCGAGAGGCTTGCAACTGAGACGGGAGCCGGGCAGTGGGGTTCGGCACTCGCATTTGCCACGATGCTCTTTGATCTGAAGTGCACCATCTATATGGTGCGATCAAGTTACACGCAGAAGCCTTTCCGGAAATCCATGATGCAGGTCTGGGGAGCAGAATGCATCCCAAGCCCGAGCACTACAACAACTTCCGGTCGTGCAATGCTTGAAAAAGACCCCGATACGCCGGGAAGTCTGGGCATGGCCATTTCTGAAGCGGTTGAGGACGCTGCATCCCACAGTAATACCAACTATGCGCTGGGCTCGGTCTTAAACCATGTCTGTCTCCACCAGTCGGTGATTGGACTTGAAAGCCGTGAGCAACTCGCATTGGTTGACGATTACCCCGATGTCGTGATCGGATGTGTAGGGGGCGGATCCAACTTTGCCGGGGTTTCGTTCCCGTTTGCCGGGGACAAGCTGACCGGAAAGCACAAGGATGTGGATATCATCGGTGTTGAACCGGCCTCCTGCCCCACACTGACAAAGGGGCTGTATACCTACGACCTTGCCGATGAAGCTGGATATACCCCGCTCCTCAAGATGTTCACACTGGGCCATGACTTTGTCCCGCCCTCCATTCACGCTGGCGGGCTCCGATACCACGGGGACTCCCCGATTCTCTCCCGGCTTGTATATGACGGGGTAATAAGGGCTGTAGCTTACCACCAGAGTGAAGTATTTGATGCAGCCCAGACATTTGCCCGCACCGAAGGGATTATTGTGGCCCCCGAGACATCCCATGCGGTAAAATCAGTGATTGATGAAGCACTCAAGTATAAAAAGACAGGAGAAGAAAAGACGATCCTGTTCAATTGTTCCGGCCACGGCAATTTCGATATGACCGCTTATGATGCATATTATGCTGGTCAGCTGGTTGACTATGAATACCCGGATAAGCTGATCAAGGAGTCACTTGCCCGGATACCAAAAATTTCCTAAAAATCTTTTTTTATGAAAAGCATCGGTTTTCTCATCAATCCAATTGCCGGTATGGGAGGGGCAGTGGGGCTCAAGGGAACCGATGGCAAGGTTGAGGAAGCCCGCCGTCGCGGGGCACGACCGCTTGCCAAAAACCGGGCACGTATCACGCTTGAGCTGCTTGCACACGATAAAAATCTGGAATTTGTTACCTGTTCTGGTGCCATGGGAGAGGACACTCTTAAGGAAACTGGAATACGGGGGTATGAGGTACTCTATCTTTTCGTTGGCGACAGCAGTGCTCAGGATACCTTGCTGGCATCACAAATGTTCTTAAAAGCCGGTGTCGACCTGATCCTTTTTTGTGGCGGTGACGGGACTGCCCGGGATATCCTTGATGCGGTAGGCAGGGATGTGCCTGTCCTCGGGATACCTGCGGGAGTGAAGATGTACTCTGCTATCTTTGCCATTGATCCGGCAACCGCAGCAGAACTTGTGATGAGATATGACCCACAATCGCTGCGGGACTCCGAAGTGATGGATGTGGATGAAGAAGCGTACCGGTCAGGGGAACTGAAAACCCGGTTATACGGTATTGCCCGCACCCCGGCACTGGCCGGAAAGATCCAGCTCTCCAAACAGGTGTATGAAGAAGGAGACGAGGAACGTGCAAAGGGAGAAATCGCCCGTTTTATTCACGAGATTATGATCCCGGATGTACTCTACATCCTCGGAGCAGGGACGACTACTGAATCCATTGCTTCCAGACTAGGTGTGAAAAAAACCCTGCTGGGTGTTGATGCGGTAAAGAACGGGAAGATGGTTGCCATGGATATCGACGAAAAAACACTCTGGACTTTGCTTGAGCAGGTGCAGGAGGCAAAAATAATCCTCAGCCCTATCGGTGCACAGGGTTTTATCCTTGGCAGGGGAAACCAGCAGATCAGTGCCCGAATCGTGCGAAGGGTAGGAACCGGCAACATTATCGTTGTCGCAACCCCTCACAAACTCCGGGAAACACCGATTCTCTATGTAGACACCGGGGATCCGGTGCTTGATGCCGGTTTTGGTGATACAATACTTGTGGTTTCCGGCTATCGCATGGCTCAGCGAAAGAGCATCTATCAGTCGGAGCATGGATAAAAAGATTAGTTTTGCCGGGGCGCTTGTGGTGGTTTCAGGAGTGCGAATGCAATCACAAGGCCGATTGCTGCAAGGACAAGGACATAGGGGAAGACTCCCATGTAGGACCCTGTTGATGTTTTAATGAACCCTGCCAGCTGCGGCCCGGCAATTCCCCCTGCGCCATACGCAAGGAAGAGGATGCCATAGCACCGGGGATAATCACAGGTACCAAAGTAACTACCACAGGTGGTTGGAGCTAGAGCAAGCCAGCCCCCAAGGCATCCCCAGAGAATGACAAAGGCTAGAATATATATCGGAACAGACGGTATCTGCCAGATGAGCAGTGATGCCAGTGCGATCAGTACGAAGGACAGCATCGCCGTATTTCGGGGAGTCAGCTTGTCCGTGAGTGCACCAAAGACGGGACGTCCGAAGCCATTGAAAACTGCAAAGACACCGACCAGTACCGTTGCAAGACCTGTCTCAATACCGACATCCGTTCCTACGGGTTTTGCGATCCCAATTGCCATGAGCCCGGCAAGACAGCCGATGAAGTAACACCCCCAGAGTGCGTAGAATGTGGAGGTTTTGAGCATCTGCTCCCTTTTGAATTCGCAGGTAACAGCCTGACCGGCTACCGGGGCAGGGGGTGTCCATCCGGCAGGCTTCCACCCGGCTGCAGGGAATTTCAGGGGCAGTGCTAGTATGACGATCAGGATGATAAAGGCTATACCAAACATCCTGAATGTGTTCATGACTCCTGTGGCGCCGATGAGGAATCCTGCAATATTAGCAGTCAGAACTGCAGAGAACCCGAAGCCGAGCACGGTCAGACCAACGGCCAGTCCCCGGCGATCCGGGAACCAGCGTGCAGCAACAGCCACAGGAACTCCATAAGCGATGCCAACGCCAATTCCGGCGATTACACCGTAGAAGAGGTAGAGCACTTGAACAGAGCCGGCAAAGGAAGAGAGAAGCCACCCGAGACCGGTGAGAGCTCCTCCGACAATGGTAATATTCCGCGGACCATATTTCTCAATGTACTTTCCGGTAAACGGCATTGCGATGGCAAAGAATGCAAGAAATACTGAAAATGGCAACAGGATCTCACTAGTTGTGACTGTCTGACCTAAGTCTTTGATGAAGTAGGTAGTAAGCGGTCCGACAAACACACTCCATGAATAGATAGAGCCTAGACACAGGTTTATGATCATGCCGAGTATAACAAGCATCCAGCGCCCTTTTTCAGGTTCCATGCCCATGATTTTCTGAGTTGAACTTTCACCCATAACGTTCCCTCTCCAGAAAATTGTTGTGTGCGGATTATTTTTCAGTATTAAAATGTTGGGGGACTTATTCCTCCAGTGTCGATATGTCGCCGGGGTCGATGCCCATCTCTTTTGCCTTCAGGACACGACGCATTATCTTGCCACTACGGGTTTTTGGCAGCTTATCAACAAATTCTATTTCATGCGGTACCGCAATCGGACCGAGCGTTGTCCGAACATGGTGGACAAGGTCCTGGATAAGGTTGTCGCTTTTCTGGAAACCAACCCGTAGAATCACAAATGCTTTGATCGAGTTTCCCTTCACCTTATTAGGTTTACCGATGACTGCGGCTTCCGCTACTGCCTTGTGGGATACGAGGGCGCTCTCGACTTCAGCAGTGCCGATATTGTGGCCTGAGACTATGATGATATCATCGGCACGCCCGAGAATCATGATATTGCCGTCTTTGCCTTTGACGGCAAGATCGCCCGCCGTGTAAACGTTATCAATGGTATACCAGTACTTACGGTACCGTTCATCGTCCTTGTATAACGTACGCAGCATGGCCGGCCATGGCGATTTGATAACAAGGAATCCCATCGTGTTCGTTGGGACAGGATTTCCGGATTTATCAACGACATCCGCTATGACACCGGGAATAGGTTTTCCTGCAAATCCCGGGCGCATCTTTTCGCCAACCATGGTGGTGATCAACAGCATTCCTGTTTCCGTCTGCCACCAGGTATCGACAATGGGGCACCTGTCCTTTCCAATTACATGATAGTACCATTCAAATGCTTCCGGGTTCAGGGGCTCGCCAACTGACCCGATGATCCGCAGCGATTTCAGGTCGTACTTGTTGGGCCAGCTCTCGCCCACCTTCATGAACGTTCGGATGGCGGTCGGGGCTGTATACAAGATCGTGATTTTCTGCTCCTCGATGAGATTCCACCAGCTTCCTGCATCCGGATAATCCGGGGTCAGTTCGGTAATAAAAACGGTGGCGCCTACGGCAAGCGGTCCGTAGATGATATAACTGTGCCCGGTGACCCAGCCCGGATCGGCAGTACACCAGAAAATATCATTGTCCTTGATATCGAAGACGTATTTGCTCGTGTAATGTGTCCCGACCATGTACCCGCCACAGGTATGCACAACCCCTTTTGGCTTTCCTGTGGATCCGCTCGTGTACAATATGAAAAGCGGATCCTCCGCATCCATGACTTCGGGTGGGCATTCATCGGAAACACCCTCCATCACCCCATAAAAATCCAGCTCGCGTGTCGGATGGAGATCAACTGACGGTTCTTTTCTACGGAGCACAATGACATGCTCTACCGTGGGGGCGTTAATTAGAGCTTCATCGACGATTGCTTTCAGCTGGATCGCCTTTCCGCGGCGGACTGCAATATCTGCGGTTATCACGACCTTTGCCTCAGCGTCCTGAATCCGCATGTTCAATGCTGCTGCGGCAAATCCCGCAAATACCACACTGTGCGTTGCACCGATCCGTGCACAGGCAAGCATTGCAATCACCTGTTCCGGTACAAGCGGCATGTAAATACAGACACGGTCGCCCTTTTTCACCCCGATATTCTTTAATGCATTTGCAAAGCGCATGACGTGGGACAGGAGTTTCTGGTACGTGT
>CAYWHL010000112.1:0-7495 GCA_964457995.1 uncultured Methanoregula sp.
GAAGCGGTACCGCACATGCGCTTCCTCTACGCGGCGTGCATTTTTCGGGTTAAGATCCCGGCGCGCTTCGATTACAAGAGTATTGAGAATATTGTGAAGGCGGAGTGTATCATAATCCTTGTCCCTGTGTTCATTTAAAAAGTCTAAAAGATCGCTTGTGCTCTTGAGGACACCGGAACTCCCCACGAGATTTAAGCGGTTGAGCGTCATGGCGAGGTTCTTTTTTGCGACATCCATCTTATAAGGGTCACCGGTGGCGAGGTTCAGCTCGGTAATCGAATTTAACAGGTCCGTATAGACCTTCAGTTTATACGTGCTTTCGTGCATCCTGCGCTCAGCGCTGCGAAGTTTCAACAACGTAATGGTCATGACAATAACAATTGCCACAACACCACATGTCACTACAATCCAGTCTTCTATCATCACATTCACCTCTGAATTTATGGGTTCCTCTTTGCAAACATTACATCCACCTTGACTCGATTACCCCTCATCTCGATTTTATACAGCCCTGTGTTATACATTGGTACCAGGTGATTGCGTTCAAAACCGTTGGTACGACCGTACCCAAGGGTATCTGTCCACCCGGTGCCTATGTTAGTGACATTCATTTCAAACCAGCTGTATATTACATCGTCAGTAAGAGGGACCACGTCAAACCTGATACCCCATGAAGCGTTATCCACACGGATCTCTTCGACATAGATTTGCTGTTCGCTCTGGAAGGAGTACGTATTTTTCAGGTATACATCACTCATGGAGAACGATGGTTGGGGAACCGGTTTTTTTTCTGTGTCTGTTACCACCGGAGTATATACAGTGTTTTGTTCAGGAGCAGAGGACTGTAAACAGCCGGAAATGACTGCTCCCGCAAATAATAGTGTAAGAATGACCAGTATGAAATATTTCATATGGGTGAGTGTTAGAGTAGATAATATAATATTTTTTATTTCGTGCATGGCAGGATCCTGTCCGAAAATACCCTGTCAGTTTCTGATACATACAACGAAATTTTATACACTATTCGGGAATTTATCGGCGATTCCGGACATCCGGTCTGTACTGTTATCTGATTAAAACAGTGTATTCTGACGCGTCTGTTTTCTGATGTGCAAAACTTCATAACCCGCTTCGGCAACTTCCTCACGGTATTCTGGAAGTGTGTACACGCCCAGACGCCATTGGTCCTGTCGTGTTGCGTTGAGAGTCCGGATACGGGGCGAGATCTCTTTCACACAGGCATCTGTATGCTTGTTCTTTACTCTCACGCCAAGTGACATCTTCCGGGGAATAGAGGGTATATCAACGAGAACTTCGTGTGGCTGGAGCCTTGCAATTGAAGCTATCCCTGAGGCGAATTCCCGGCATTTTTCTAGTGGTACACCCTGATCAATAAGTGTAGTACTCACCTGGTCAGTTCCCACATAGAGTGCACGCTTGTACAGCCTTCGCTCATAGATTCGCAGGGCAAGATTTCGGGCAACGGGATTTTCAGAATTGCGCAAAGTATGCATACAGGTCGCATCATCCATCTCAAAGAGGCGTTGGGCTGAATCTTTTTCTGAACCATCAAGATGTTCCAGCACCGCCAACTGGAACATGCTCTCTCCAATCCGGCTCACATGATGAAAATACACGGTCGGGCGCATGAGTGTTCGGGCGATGAGCAGCGATTCTGCCGCATTTACCCCATTCTCATCGAGAACTGTGCCTTCACTGGTCCAGATCAGGTGACGGATCAGCCGCTGTGCATCGACAGAACCATAGGGTGCGCCGGTGTAATAGGCATCCCGGAGGATGTAATCCATCCGGTCTACATCAAGATCGCCATGAATTATTGTTGACAATGAATGCTTCCCTTTTATGACTGCACAGACTTCGGCAGGATCAACATCCGAATTACGGAGCAGCCCACCTACGCCGTCTTTGAGGATCCTATCTACATCATCATGGGTATGATGAAGGTATTTCTCCATAAGTGGTTCGCTCGCATGGGAAAATGGCCCGTGCCCGATATCATGCAGAAGTGCTGCAGCGACAACCAGTATGTGCTCATTATCAGATAGCCCGAATTGTCGGGAAGCAACATCAGCAAGAAACATAGTGCCAAGCGAGTGTTCAAAGCGCGTATGGTTGGCACCCGGATATACAAGATACGAAAAACCCAGTTGCTTAATGTATCGGAGTCGCTGGAGGACGGGAGAATCGAGTAGGGCAAGTGCGAAATCCTCCACCTCAACATACCCATGGACAGGGTCTTTTATTATCTTCACGAATTCACTAAAAGAATCTTCATATATAACGCATAAAAGTATTGAGTAATGATCACGTTCCTTTCTGGTGGGACAGGAACCCCCAAGCTCCTTTTGGGCATGCAGAAGGTAATGGACCGGCATGAAATATCTGTTATCGTTAACACTGCCGAGGATATCTGGATTTCAGGAAATCACATCTCACCGGATCTTGATACGGTTATGTACCTGTTTGCCGGGATCCTCAATACCGATACATGGTGGGGAGTCAGAAACGATTCATATACTACCCATGAAGAGATCACAAGGCTTGGCAGTGACGAGTTCATCACAATCGGTGACAGGGACAGGGCAGTTCATATTGCCCGCGGGAAGATGCTGAGAAACGGTGTGCGCCTGACGAACGCAACGAAATTTCTCTGTGACCGGTTCGGCGTCCGGGAAACTGTTCTGCCGATGACAGACACTAAGGTGACAACGCAGGTAAAAACAGATCTTGGCCTGATCCATTTTCAGGAATACTGGGTCCGTGCCAAAGGTAAGATGATGATCGAGCAGGTAGTGAGAACGTATCATGAGCCACCGGTTGTGACGGAGGAAGTTCTTGCGGTGATTGAAGCAAGCGATGCCGTTGTTATCGGGCCTTCCAATCCGATTACCAGCATTTCCCCGATTCTTGCCTGTGAGGGAATGAAATCCGCCATCAGGGATAAATTTGTGATTGCGATAAGCCCTTTTATCGGTACTACCCCCATCAGCGGTCCTGCCAGCGCTCTCATGCAGGCGGCAGGATTCGAGCCCAGCTCCGTCGGAACCTTCAACTGCTATGAGGGGATTACGGATATATTCATTCAGGATATCCGGGATCCAATAGAAATGAGCAGTTCTGTCAGGTTGGACACGATGATGACGGATGAAAAGAAGAGCGTGGCACTGGCCCTTGAAGTCCTGCGTCTTGTCAGAGAATGCTGATTTTTGTGAAATGGCAGTATTTTGCAAACCTATATAATGCCGTACAATAACGGTTATCGTGGGAGGTAGGAACTTGAAAATAATCCTGAAGATCGTTTTTTTAATGTTATTCTGTTGTGTGCTCCTGTCGGGATGTATAGCAAATCAGGGTTCAGCAAAAGGCACCCTTCAGTTTACCTCATCGCCATCCGGATCTGAAGTATACATTAACAATCAGTTCCGGGGGAGCACTCCCTGTACAATAGCCGATATCGAACCAGGAAATTACACCCTTGAGATGCGTTATCCCGGATATCAAAGCTGGTCTGCAGACATCGTAGTTTCATCAGGTACTTCTAACTTTTATGCTGCATTAATACCTCTTTTGAGTCCGCAGCCTCAAAATATCACACCACAAATTACATCTTCACCGGTAAAGGTCACTGTGCGGGCAAGTAGAGATACAATGATTGTTGGAAATTCAAATTCTTTTTCAGGTACATGTGCTGGTTGTGCCAGTGTTGAATTGACGTTATACGGACCGGGGTTCTATGCTCAGGGCGTCATTTTGGACAAACCGAAAACCAATTCCATTGGATCGTGGAGTTATACCTGGAATCCCGGGTATTCTATCCAGTCAGGCCACTATATACTGGTAGCGAATAATGCCGATAAAACCACATCCGACAGGGTTGAATTCTCAGTGGTTGGAGGGGGAATCGTAACTATTGCATCCAGCAGCTATTCAGCTGCTAAAGGGGATACCCTGAAATTTTCAGGCCAATGCACAACCGGAGCTCACAATGTCGTGCTCGTATTATATGGACCTGAACGATTCTCCAGCGGTATAGAACTTGGTTCACTATCTGTCACAGCGGATAATTCATGGAGTTTTAAGTATACTCTTGATTACACAATGCCCAACGGAGTCTATACGATGTATGTGAACGATGTACCAACAACAGCATCCAGTACTACCCAGTTCACGGTTGGTTTCGTATCATAATCATAAAAATTTTTTTTACAGCATATAGCAGCATTTTTCAAATCCTCATAAAATTAAATCTGTATTTATCAACTTTTTAAAAAAGAGGTATATGTGACTGGAATGCTCCTGATGCAGCTGCTGATTGCCAGGGGACCTTTTTCGTTCACGGGGCATATTTTCCTGATTCTGGTAAACGGGATAGATTCCTCCCAACCCAATCATTATTCCTGGAACGGGTTTCAGACATTCACCTTTCCGCACAACTCATTGGAGGCTGCACCCCGCCTCTTATTCTTGATAGTGTGGGTGTAATGGGGCAACACCCCACACACCAGGATGCATTTTGCACCCGGCCATTCGGTTCATGCTGTTTGATTCATTAAGCGATTTTATAATCTTATATCCGCTGAAATTTCCTTGTTAAAAGCATAAATCTGTAAAAAGGACTGTTAAATTATCCCAAAAGTGATTACAACCTGCTACAAGTATACGATACCTATTTGAAGGTTTTATACTAATACTCGTTCGGAGAACGAATATGGGTATTACAAAAAAATTCCTCAACCTTTTTAAATCAGGAAAAGCTGATGAGGGAGGGGAGACAGAGGAGACACGCGCCCGCACCCAGAAAATGCGGTACGATAGCTTCCTCACAGCACTTAGTGAAGGGGACCTTGACACACGGTGGAATGCAGTGCGATCGGTAGGCGATCTTGGCGAGCCATTTATCGAACCACTTATCCGGGGACTTAAAGATGAGTACTGGATCATCAGGCGTGGATCTGCTGATACCCTTGGAAAGATTGGTGCTCCTGCTGTTGGACCATTGATTGAGGCATTACGCGAGCCAAGTGACGATATTCGACAGGAGATTATCCAGGCGCTCCAGTTGATCGGTGAGCCATCAGTGGGCGCATTAATCCAGAGTCTGAAACATGAACACCCGTTTATTCGGCGAGGTGCCGTGCAGGCACTCGGAATTATGGAGGAGGCACGGGCAGTCCCTCAGCTTATTGAATCGCTAAAAGATCCTGATGCAATGGTCAGAAGCGAGAGCGCGGTTGCTCTCGGTCGCATCGGGGATCCACGTGCAGTCGGTCCACTGATCGAAACACTCAATGATGTAAAAGAGCATGTCCGCATGGCTACCATGGCAACTCTTTGTTCACTTGGAGAGCCATCAATAGAGCCGCTTATCCGTGCACTCACCGATCCCAATGAAGAGATCTGCCGAAGGGCAACACTCGCACTTGTCACCATTGGTGAACCTGCGATGAATAGCCTTGTCAAGGCGCTGATGGATCAGAACCCGGGTATCCGCAGGGGTGCGGCAGAAGTGCTCGGTCAGATAGGGAATACCCGGGCAATCCCCCCCATCATGGAAGCTCTCGATGATCCAGAACGCTCTGTCCGCATCGAAGTAGTAAAAGCACTCGCGGCTCTTGGAGTTCCTGCCATTGCACCACTTATGCAGGTTTTTCGCGAGGGAGACATCCGGATGAGGAACAGCGCTATGGAAGCCCTCTGGATGATCGGGCAGCCTGCGACAACACCTCTCATCATGGTATTGAAAGATGACCAGAGTGATGTGCGTAAGCGGGCTGCACTCCTGCTCGGTGAGATCGGCGACCAGAAAGCCGTTGATCACCTCACCGGCCTTCTCACCGACGAAAATGTTGCTGTGAGACGGGAAACATTTGAAGCGCTTGAGATGATCAAGAAACGTTCTGCACGATAATGCCCATTTTCTTTTTTGTCAGCTTACTACACCGAGTTTTATTAATAAGATTTTACTGCCCTTGTATCACATCGATGGGATTTGAATTTTTTTTGACGTAACCATCATATCCTCCCGGATACCTTTTTCACTTATGGTCTCGCTTGCTGACATCCAGAGTGCTGACATAAGGATTTCTCAGAATATTATTCACACTCCCCTGGTGCATTCACCCACCATATCAGAGATTACAGGGGCAAATGTCTACCTTAAGCTCGAAACACTTCAGAAAGCTGGATCGTTCAAGGTGCGAGGGGCGTCCAATAAAATTCTTTCTCATTTAACTGAAATCGGGGATAAGGGAGTGATCGCAGCATCCGCGGGAAATCACGCTCAGGGCGTTGCAGTAGCAGCGCATTCTGCCGGAATTCCCGCTACTATTGTAATGCCGGTATGGTCATCCCTCCGCAAGCAGGAGGCGACCAGAGGTTATGGGGCACAGGTTATCCTGCATGGCCAGAATCTGGAAGAGAGCATCGGGAAGGCACAGGAGATCGCACGTAAAGGACAGCTTTTTATCCACCCGTATGATGATGATGAGGTTATTGCTGGTCAGGGAACAATCGCACTCGAGATTCTCTCTGTTCTCCCAAAAACCGACATCATTGTAGTCCCAATTGGCGGCGGAGGATTGATCGCGGGTATTGCAACTGCAGCAAAAGCAAAAAAACCGGATATCACTATTATCGGCGCCCAGACAAAGGTGTGCCCATCCGCCATAGAGGCCCTGCACCATGCAACCCCGTACAGAATTTTGGCGGGAGATACAATCGCTGACGGCATCCGGGTAGCAGAAACGGGTGTACAGACCCTTCCCCTCATACAGCATTATGTAGACCAGCTCGTCCTTTCTTCAGAAGAAGAGATCGCTGATGCAATGCTCCTGTTACTTGAACGCAAACATATTGTCGCCGAAGGTGCAGGTGCAGTACCTCTTGCTGCATTATTAAACGGGTCTTTCGATATTCCGTCATCCAGCAATATCGTGCTCGTCATAAGCGGAGGAAACGTTGATAGTACCCTGCTCTTCCGGGTGATGCGACAATCACTTGCTCGTCAGGGACGGATCATGCGCTTTTCGATAATGCTCGCGGACCAGCCTGGCACACTCGCACGCCTCCTTGCCGTTATCGCAAATGAGCGGGGTAACATTCTCCATATCCACCATACTCAGGGCGAGAGCGATATACCCGTAATGATGACCAGAGTAAGTATCGAGCTGGAGACACGGGGATGGGACCATATCGAGGGGTTTAAAAAAGCGCTTTCGGATAACGGGTACGAGATCCGGATGGGATGAACTGTTTGTAATTTTTTGGGATCTTATAAATATTTACATCTCACCCAGACCCTTCCAGTAATCGAATTCGTGCTTCCAGAGATCTTTATTGAACATCACCAGACGCTTGAAATACTCCTTTCGTTCTGCATGATGCTTTTCCTGTACCGGATCCTTCCATCCGGTCCTGATAGCATCAGCCAGTTTCTTTCCCAGCTCCTTAGCCTGTTTTTCTGCAGGTACAATCG
>CAYWHL010000113.1:0-7474 GCA_964457995.1 uncultured Methanoregula sp.
CTGCATCTTCAGCTGAGAAGAATGCGCCCTCGGGCGATGTTAGATCCCTGAAAACATACGATATAATCTCTTCTGCAGTTTTCCGGAATTTGGGGTTGCGAGTGACCTGATACGCCTCGGTATATGCCATGACAAGGAGTG
The DNA here is from genome assembly GCA_964457995.1 of uncultured Methanoregula sp. Classification (GTDB taxonomy): domain Archaea; phylum Halobacteriota; class Methanomicrobia; order Methanomicrobiales; family Methanospirillaceae; genus Methanoregula. Next base: position 142 of record CAYWHL010000113.1, read on the forward strand.
CCTGATCATACAGCATCTTTTCAAAATGCGGGACCTTCCATCGTGCATCCGTTGAATACCGGTGAAATCCTCCGCCTGCATGATCATAGATACCACCAAGACGCATTGCACCAAGGGTCTTTTCCACCATAGCGAGCGCATGTTTATCAGCGGTACGCTTCCAGAAGCGTAGCAGGAAGAGAATGTTATGAGGGGATGGAAATTTTGGAGCATTGCCAAACCCTCCATTCGTTGCATCGAATCGCAGAGCCAGCTCCTGATATCCCTGGTTGAGCATCGAAAGATCCGGAGTATGGCCATGGCCCGTTTCCAGTCCCTGAACAAGAGCAGCTGCGATCTCTTCTGCCGATGTTATTAGTTCCCTTCTCCGTTCCTTCCATGACTTCGTGATTCGGGAAAGCAGGTCAATAAGTCCGGGCATTCCAAACCGGCTTTCCTTTGGAATGTACGTGCCAGCAAAGATTGGTTTTTTTTCCGGTGTCAGGATTAGGGTGAGCGGCCAACCCCCCTGCCCGGTCATCATCTGGCAGACTGACATATAGATGCTGTCAATATCCGGACGTTCTTCACGATCCACCTTGATGCTGATAAAATTTTCATTCAATAATCCGGCAACATGTGTGTCTTCAAAAGATTCATGTGCCATGACATGGCACCAGTGACAGGTTGTATAGCCAATGGATAGAAAAACAGGTTTGCCTTCCCTGGACGCGCGTGCAAATGCCTCTTCACCCCAGGGATACCAGTCAACCGGATTATCAGCATGCTGGAGAAGGTAAGGACTTTTTTCGTGAATGAGCCGGTTATGATGTATATCAACAGCACCGGGAGTTTGATCCAGCCTCCCTTTTTCCGGCTTCATACCTGCGTATAGGCTGCGCAAGATTATGAGACTTTCAGAATCAGACTACTTAAACGGTGTAATTATCCGCTTCCTGATATAATTGGTACATGGAACAATGGACCTGAACACAACGCCGTTTCTTATGGTAGTTTTTATTGGCATCATTGTGATACTGATTTCCCGTGTATTGGATATTCTCTGGGCTCAGGTAATCCCTGTAAGAATTTTTTATTATATCATTCGTGCACCGGGCGTGATAATGCACGAATTAAGCCATATTCTCGGGTGCCTCATCATGGGTGCAAAAGTAAAAAATGTTGTGTTTTTTTCAGAAGAAGGAGGTTCTGTATCATATTCCCCGCCAAAAATTCCCTATCTTGGGGATGTGGTGATCTGTACGGCGCCGCTCCTTTTCATTCCGCTGGTACTTGCCGGGTGTACATGGATTTTTTCGCAGTATCTCGGTTGCGAGTTTCCACCCATTCCCCTCGGCATTGATTCGATGAATGCTCTTTTTTTTCTGTGTACTAGTATCATCAGTATGTTCACCCTGAATCTCATTGTGAGGTTCAATGCCTGGTTCCTTCTTTACCTTTACCTGACGCTTACGCTCGTGCTTTCGATTGCACCGAGCGTTCAGGACATGAAAAATGCGGCGATAGGGATCGGTATTATTGCTTTTATTGGTGTTTTAATCCTCTGGAGTTCTCTGCCCGTGGCGGTGAGTATCCTGATGAAGATCGTCAGCCTTATCGAAATGGGTTTTATCCTCGGTCTTGTATTTGGGATTATCGCGCTTGTTATCTCATCTCCTCTTGCAGTCTTGTATCTGCACAAAAAATTTTCATGACCATTTGGGTATGGTGAGAAGATCGGTATTAATTGATCCGGAGAGCAATTTTTCTGCATATATGACACACGCATCTCCCCCGGACCATTCCAGCGATAATGAAAGTGCACATCTCACTCCAGTTATGCGCCAGTATTGGGAGATCAAAAAAAAGCATCCGGACACCATCCTGTTTTTCCGTATCGGTGACTTTTACGAGACGTTTGAACGTGATGCGGAAATCATTTCCAGGGAACTGGAAATTGTTCTTACTTCACGCTCAAAAAGCGGTGATAACCGGATCCCTCTTGCGGGTGTGCCCTATCATGCAGCAGATGGATATATAGCCAAACTTGTCGGCAAGGGTTATAAAGTCGCAGTTGTCGATCAGATCGGGGAAACAAAAAACACCAAAGGAATCGTGAAACGAGAGCTGGTACGGGTGATTACTCCCGGTACCGTGATCGATTCCACGATGCTTGCTTCCTCAGCTTCATCATGCCTGCTTGCACTCTGCCCTGATGGAAGAGATAAAGTATGGGGAATGGCGTTTCTCGATATCTCAACTGCGGAATTTTTTGTTGTGATCACAGATCAGGACCCTTGTTTTGAGAACATTCTCTCTGAGATAGCCCGCTACCGCCCGGCAGAATGCATCTTCCCGTCAGCGGTCCCGGCGGATCTTGCCAAACGTGTCCGGGAACGGGGAGTTGTAGTTACAACTTTCAGGGACGAAGAATTTTCCGAACAGCGGGCACGTCACAGTCTTTTGGAACATTTCCATGTAACCTCACTTGCCGGATATGGGTGCAACGAGTCTCCAGCGGCAATCGGTGCAGCTGGTGCCGCACTGGCATATGCAAAAGAGACGCAGAATTCTCCGCTCGCACATATCAGCAGTCTTTCCACGCGCTCCTCTGCGCAGAGCCTTATGCTCGATGCAACCACCCTGCGAAATCTTGAAGTAAAAGAAAATATCCGCCTTGATCCAAAAGGTGCAACTCTTTTTTCCTGTCTGAACCTGACAAAAACGCCAATGGGAAGCCGTGTGCTTATGCGTCAACTCTCCCGTCCACTCACAGACATCAATGAAATCAATAAAAGGCTGGATGCAATTGATTTTTTTATCTCACATACCCCGCAACGGCTTGAACTCAGAACCCTGCTTCCCCAATGTTCCGATATCGACAGAATTGCAGGCCGTATTGCGTACGGGAATGCAGGACCCCGTGACCTGAACGCGCTCGCTGATTCGCTTGCCGTGCTCCCGAAAATCAGGAATATACTGCAGGAATGTGAAACGGGTAAGATCCCGCATCTTATCATCAACTCCAGGGAGAATCTCCATAATTTACCGGAAATTATAGCGCTTATCAGGAAAGCCATTCTGGATGATCCCCCCGCAATTGCACGTATTGGGGGTGTTATCCGGCCCGGTTATTCAAAAGAACTGGATGCCCTCAAAGGAGTGTTGCATTCCGGAAAAGACTGGATTGTCAAACTCCAGACAGAAGAACGGGAAAAGACCGGTATTAAATCATTAAAGATCGGGTACAACCGGGTCTTTGGTTACTACATCGATATCACCAAACCGAACCTTCATCTTGTGCCTTCGCATTACCAGCGCCGTCAGACAACTGTAACTGGCGAGCGCTATACACTCCCTGAACTACAGGAGAAGGAGACCCTGATCACGAATGCAGATGAGCGGGTTCTTGCACTTGAACGCGAACTCTATACGGGCATTATTGAAGAACTGCGAACTGTTATTCCCGCTCTTCAGGCAATAGCAGGGGGAATATCAGTTCTTGACGTTTCCGCTTCACTTGCCGAGATTGCACAGATCCGTGATTATGTACGCCCTCACCTTAATGCTGACGATGCGATTATCATTCGTGACGGGCGTCACCCGGTCGTGGAACAGGGTGCTCTGGGAATATTTGTTCCTAACGATACTGATCTTGCCAGTTCCGGCAACCAGGTTATGATCATCACGGGTGCCAACATGGCAGGAAAGTCCACGTACATGAGAGCAGTAGCGCTGATTTGCATCATGGCACAGGCAGGCAGTTTTGTCCCGGCACGGTATGCAAGCATTGGTATTCTTGATCGCATATTCACCCGTGTTGGTGCCTTTGACGATCTCGCCAGCGGGCAGAGTACGTTTTTTGTGGAGATGCTCGAACTTGCAAACATTCTCAACAATGTTACCTCAAAGAGTCTCGTAATCCTTGATGAGATCGGCAGGGGGACAAGCACGGCAGACGGTTGCTCGATTGCAAAAGCAGTGCTCGAATATCTTCACGGACGGTCAGGTGCCGGGCCAAAGACACTTTTTGCTACTCATTTCCATGAACTTGTTGAGATGGAAGGTGTACTTAAAAGGGTAAAAAATTATCATTTTGCCGTAAAAGAGACAAAAAACGAAGTGGTCTTTCTTCGCAAGCTCATACCCGGTGCAACCGATAAAAGTTACGGCATTCACGTTGCCCGGCTTGCCGGTATCCCAAAAAAAGTGACCGAGCGTGCCGATAGTATTCTTACCGAGACCCTCAACCGGGATGTCCCTTCCGGCACCCGTCCCCAGCGTTATACCCAGATCCTTTTATTTGATAATGACAGCACAACAAGAACAGCACAACACCCGGCACTTGACGAACTCGCCTCTATCAACCCGGATGAGATGACACCCCTGCAGGCGCTTGCAAAGATTGCCGAGTTACGACATATGCTGGAAAATAAGGAAGAATAATCATGAAGACCGAAAATATTGTTTCCACTATCCACATCCTTGATCAGGCAACCGTCAACCAGATCGCTGCCGGCGAGGTGGTGGAGCGTCCCGCATCTGTCGTGAAAGAGCTTGTGGAAAATGCAATCGATGCTGGTGCCCGTTCAATTCGCATCGATATTACCTCGTCTGCAAAAGAAATTCTGAGTATCCGGATCATTGACGATGGATCCGGGATGTCTCCTGCCGATGCTCTGCTCGCTTTCACTCCTCATGCAACGAGCAAGATTACCCGAATCGATGATCTCCATCGTATCAATACACTCGGATTCCGCGGGGAGGCTCTTGCCAGCATCGCTGCTGTGTCCATGGTCACCCTGACAACACGACTTCGGAATGCTGAGGAAGTTAATGGGACGAAAGTGCTCGTTAAAGGAGGAGAAATAAAAGAGACAGGAGAAATCGGGGCACCAGAAGGAACGAATGTGCTGGTGGAAGACCTTTTCTTTAATACACCTGCCCGAAAAAAGTTCCAGAGGAGTAAAAATACGGAAATTGCACATATCCACGCGATCCTGGAAGGCATCTGCCTTGCCCATCCGGAGATCTCATTTCGTCTGTATTCCAATCGGAGCGAGCAACTGGTTACCGATCGAACAACCCACATACCAGATACCATTGCCCGTATCTATGGCAGCGATGTTGTAAAGGAACTTATTCCGGTAAATCTGGCTCTTCCTTTCATGAAGATTTCCGGGTACTTGTCACGTCCATCGCTTGCGCGAAAGGACACCTCACGGATGATGATAGCGATCAATCACCGCTATGTGTCTTCGAAGGTAATCACCGCGGCCGTCAAAGAGGGGTATGGTACACTGCTCTCAAAAGACTTGTTTCCTTTTGCGTTCCTTTCCCTTGAGGTTGATACCGGGCTTGTCGACGTAAATGTGCACCCCACAAAAAAGCAGGTGCAGCTCTCCCGGGAAAAAGAGATTGCCCGGGCGATAAGCGAAACAGTAAACTCGGCATTACTCGGCCACGACCTGATACCCGATATCGTGACCCCGTCGCAATTATACTTAGGAAAATCCTGTGAGGAAACAATAACGGCATCCGAGCTGCGATATGATTTTGCCGCCCCGTCACATTTCGGAATCAGTGAAGCAATGCATTCCGATACTGTTACGACTGATCGTCAACTGCGGCAGACAGAGCTTTCGACCGGCATCATACCGCCCGATGCGAAACTCCCCTCCATGGAGGTTATTGGTCAATTTGGAGGGATCTATATCCTTGCAACAACAGATACCGGTGAGCTTGTACTCATTGACCAGCATGCGGTTCACGAACGTATCCTCTACGAACAGGTCATTGCACGAACTGCAGGGGATCATCGTTCACAGGAAATGATAGTTCCGTTTATCCTTCACCGGACCCTGCAGGAAGCGGCAATTCTTCGCGATCTATTGCCCGCACTTGCACAGGAAGGGTTTATTCTTGAGGAATTCGGCAGAGATACCTTTCTTGTCCGGGCAATCCCGGTTGTTCTGGGGAAGCTTGAGGATACGTCAATAATTGATGAAATGATACGTGATCTTATCAGTGAAGAGCCGGTCCGTTCAGTAAACACCCGTGAAAGAATTACCCGCATTATTGCATGTCGTGGTGCAATCAAAGCAGGGACAGTCTGTACACAGGAACAGTGCCAGCGATTGATCAATCAGATACGATATACAAAAAATCCATTCACCTGCCCCCATGGAAGACCTACGATGCTCAGGTTCAGCCGTGCTGATCTTGACACCATGTTTAAACGTACCTGATCGGGGCCACTTTCTCAAACCTTCAACTGCCAACCCAATTTCGCTTTTACCAATATCTGAATGATTATGTGCAGTTGCGACCAAACGGTATATCATAATCCAGAATTTTTTTACCGGGCATCTCTCTATGAAAAATTCCGATCAGGAAACGTTAGCCCACGTCGGGTCGCAATATTCACGTGATGGCAGTTCCAGTCCAGGTATAGAGGAGTTCCAGCAGATGGTGCTGTCACATTATGATCTGTATGGTCGGGACCTGGTATGGCGAAATACCACGGATCCTTATCATATTCTTGTATCAGAGATTATGCTCCAGCAGACTCAGGTAGAACGCGTCAGTAAAAAATTTACGGAGTTTATTTGTGCCTTCCCGGACTTTTCATCACTCGCAGCCGCCACATTAGCAAATGTACTCACACTCTGGCAGGGTCTGGGCTATAATCGTCGGGCGATTGCATTACAGAAATGTGCCATCCGGGTAATGAATGAATATAACGGCGTACTTCCGGATGATGTCGATATCCTCGCAACGTTTCCCGGCATAGGCAGGGCAACTGCTTCATCAATCGCAGCATTCGCGTTTAACATGCCTGTTGTATTTATTGAGACCAATATCCGCAGAGTTTTTATTCACTTTTTCTTTGCAGCCACTGAAAACGTAAGCGATGCAGACATTATACCCCTCGTTGAAAAAGCATTATACCGTGAAAATCCCCGCGTATGGTACTGGGCATTGATGGACCTTGGATCAGCGCTGAAAAAGACGGTTCCCAACCCGAACCGGCGGAGCCTTCATTATACGAAGCAATCTCCCTTCGAAGGTTCTGACCGGAAAATTCGTGGCACACTCCTGAAAATACTGCTGAAAAATCAGTTCCTCAAAGAAGAAGAGATACTCGGTTGTGTTGCGGAGGATCCTCATCGGGTACTGAGGATACTGGGTGCTCTTGAATCAGATGGATTTATCGAACGCAGGGATAATGGATTTGTACCATGTAAATGATCCAGAAAGTGTTTACTAAAAGGATGGTAACCAAATAATATTACAATTTTATTAGTTTTGTTAAACAAATATCTAAAATTTTTTAAAAAATTTTATGATTATC
>CAYWHL010000114.1:0-4855 GCA_964457995.1 uncultured Methanoregula sp.
TGAGCTCCTCCTTAACCCGAAGCTGATCCGCACGGAACCGTTCATGGGGATGAAATCCGCGGTGATCGATCCAGCCATCTGTATCGGGTGCGGGGAGTGCGAGAGCCACTGCAGGTTCAATGCGATTTACCCTGAAGGGAATACATACCGGGTAAGTCCACTCCACTGTGAGGGATGTGCCGTTTGTGACTACATCTGTCCCGTCCAGGCTGTTTCCATGCAGCCACGACAGACCGGTGAGGTTAAGTATTCACAAACTGAACGGGGGCACCTGGTGCACGCGGAGCTTGTTCCAGGTGCGGGCAACTCCGGCCTGCTTGTCCATGCAGTTAAAAAGATGGCCATTGAACAGGATCGGGATTGTGATCTCTTCCTGATCGATGGTCCGCCAGGTACAGGTTGCCCGCTCATCTCAACCATCAGCGGTGTCGATGCTGTCCTTATCGTCACCGAGCCGAGTGTATCAGGGCTTCATGATCTCAAACGTGTTGTAGCGGTCTGCCGGCAATTCAGACCACGGATCCTTGTTGCAACCAACCGGTTTGACTTGGATAAATCCCTCACAGAATCTATCCGGCAATGGTGCGCTGAGGAGAATATTCCCGTGGTGGGGGAAATCCCCTTTGATGCAGTGGTTATTGACTCGGTCAGGCAGGGAATACCTGTCACCCGGGCAGATGATTCTCCCGCAGCACAAGCCATTCAAATACTAAAAAACAATCTTGAACAGGAGCTGAAGTATTATAACAACCAGCGGTGATGAAGTAGAATATTGCCGGCAGCGGGGACGGCCGCGCAGGAACCGGTCTATCGAAGGCGGGCCGTCAGGGCGGTGTTATACGCCGCAATGCAGCCCGAACGAACAGGATGAGTTTGTCACACTGCTTCCTGAAGAGATAGCGGTACTGGATCTAATCGATTTGCAGGCCCTTGAACAGGAACAGGCAGCAGCGGTGCTCGGCGTTTCCCGCAAGACTATCTGGCGGGATATCCACGAGACCCGCCGCAAGATTGCCGATGCCCTTATCCATGGCAAGACTATACAGATGGCGGGGTGCACTCGCAGGCTTGAAGGACAATGCCCACAAAGGAACCAGAATATATGCCCGAAGGAAGGAGGAGGGCTTTGTCCTAAAACATCAATACCTCCGTGTTTGAATAGCGACGAGCCGTCAGAGACCCCGGGCTGCTGAAGATTTGCCCAAACCCCCTCTTTTAAATATTTATGCTCATATGAGTAAATATGGTACCTTCGCAGGTACCAGAGTACGAACATATGCCAGGATTGAATGGAACCGGCCCCTTTGGTAGGGGGCACATGACCGGACGGGGATTCGGGCGGTGCTGTTTTTCAGCAGTGCGCACTGACGCTGCAATGTCCACGGTTCAAAGCAGGACCCTGCCACAGGCGCTATTGTACGGCGCCGGGCGCGGTGGAATTCCGTTCGGTTGCAGAAGAGGAAGAGTCTTTGCCGGTGGACATCGCTGGCACTAACGAATATCAATATTATGATAGTTATCATGAAAGTCGCTATTGCACAGGACGGAGACATGGTCTCCGGACATTTCGGACATTGCGAATGGTACATTCTCTTTGCAGTGAGTGAAGGAAAAATTGTAGAGAGAATTGACCTCCCGAATCCGGGTCATGAACCCGGCAGACTGCCTGCACTGCTTGCCGGGCATAATGTCACGCATGTTGTTGTCGGGGGTATGGGACCAAATGCCGTGGATCTCTTCTGCGCCAATAATATTGAGGTGTTTCTGGGAATTTCCGGGCATATTGATTCCGTAATCCGGAACTTCACTGATGGTAAAATTACTCCCGGAAAAAGCAGTTGCCACCATACCCATGAATGTGGTTGATAATCCATGAATTTCAGGGATTTGGCACAGGAAGATATTGTATTTTCTTAATCTCCTGTCATGAAGACAAATACGGGAGAAAAAGAAATCCGGACCTGTTCCTGTACCAAGATCGGTCCATGAATGTTGCCATGAACATAAATACCAGCAGAGGTGGGATGAACTGGTGAGAAAATATTCCGGAATGCCGGAGATGGTTGAAGAATATATGGCAGAATCCGGGAGTACCGAGCGATGGGTTACCGTACATGAAATTCGCGATCGCTTTGACCTGACAAGAGTCCAATGTTCGACAGTTTCAGGTTTTTTACGGCGTTTACAGCAGGGAACATTTGTGAAATTTCCATACATCGTACAAAAAATTGAACGGGTCTCTGCCGGCACTCCAAGAAAGATGCGAGTGTCCCGGTATCTCCTGAAACTGCGGGTATGCAGCACTACAAGACACCGGCGAACACGGTTGCAGAATACGACAATCGGGGAGCCTGTACCTGGTGCCCGTACCGGAAACAGGGAACATCCAGTATGAGTTTGTTACTATTTTTCTTCGGGGTTACCCACTATGGCACGCAATAACGAGATCCCGGACCTTCTTGCACAGTACATGGAGGTGTGCGGGGAGACGGAACGATGGATTACGGTATATGAACTCCGTACCTATTTTCATCTTGACGAATCCTCTGCACACGCAATCTCTGGATTCCTGCGCAGGATCTATCAGGGACCATTTTTTTCCTACGAGTACAGGGTGAAAAGAATTGAAAAAATTATAGTAAACACACCGCAACGCAGGAGTATCAACCGGTATCTTGTAAAAAAGAGGCTGGAATCATGGAAAAAATATCGTCGTCCCGCCGTAATGGCAACCACTCAGGATGGTCTCCACTCAATCAGATTACCTGGAACGGGTGATCGCGAACTCATCACAGACTATGACGCTATCAAAATTTTCAACAAGGTCCTGCAGAATAAACCAGGGAATGACGGATATGAGGAATCTCCTGACAATATGATCTTGGTTCACTATGCTTAAATCTTTATGCGCATATGTGTAATTATTATACATTACAAAGGAATGATTATTATGCCTAACTTTGACGGAACCGGGCCGCTTAGACGAGGGCGGGTAATTGGGCGGGGCCTGGTGCCCTGTAAAAAATGCAGTGATGAATGCGAGTGCAAGACCAACCCTGCCGGTCTTCCGGTTAAGGAAGAAACCCCTCTTTGAATAATCCAAGATACGAGGAACCTATGTCATTACCATTCATAACCGTAAACGACCTGTATATGGAGTTTGACGGCACGAGGGTATTAAACGATATCTCGTTCGAGATTCCGGAAGGTGAGATTGTCGGTGTCATCGGCAGGAGCGGGGCAGGCAAGAGTGTCCTGATGCACCTGCTCCGAGGTGTTGAGCAGCCTCCGACCCGGGGCTCAATTGTCTATCACGTCTCCGCATGTGACACCTGTGAGTATATGGATGTGCAGAGCCGGGCTGGCGGGAAGTGCCCGAAGTGCGGTGGTGAGCTGGTCGCACAGGATGTTGATCTCTGGGATGAGAAGAGTGACGGGTTGAAGTCCCGTGTCATGCACCGGACCGCGATCATGTTCCAGCGTACATTCGCCCTTTACGGTGATGACCGGGTGATCGAGAACGTTCTCCACGCGCTTGACGACATTAATTATCCCCAGGAACATGCCATCAACCGCGCTGCAGACCTTATCGACCAGGTTAAACTATCCCACCGGATGATGCATATTGCCCGGGACTTGTCCGGGGGTGAGAAGCAGCGGGTCGTGCTCGCCCGGCAGCTTGCAAAGGACCCGGCAATGCTCTTTGCTGATGAACCCACCGGCACTCTCGACCCGGAGACCGCACGACTGGTGCATGGAATGCTTATTGACGCGGCAAAAAGGAATACCATGGGCATGGTCGTCACCTCGCATTTTTCGCACGTGATTGAGGACATGGCGAACCGTGCAATCCTGCTGGCCGATGGCAGTATAGCAGCTATTGGTTCGCCAAAGAACGTTATCAGCTCTTTTATCAAAGATTATCACGAACTGGAAGAATCAGCACCCCCGGAACTGGGCAGGAAAATTCTTGTAGCCCGGGATGTCTCCAAGCGTTACATCTCTGTAGATCGGGGTATGGTGAAAGCTGTCAACAGCGTGACATTCGATGTCCAGAAGAAAGAAATCTTCGGTATCATTGGCAGGAGTGGTGCAGGTAAGACCACGCTCTCCCGGATTATCTCCGGCATCATTGAACCCACGAGCGGGGAGATGAATATCCTGATCGGTGATGACTGGGTGGACATGACAAAACCCGGTATTAACGAGCGGGGACGGGCGAAGGAATACATCGGGCTCCTGCACCAGGAGTATGACCTGTTCCCGCACCGCAACGTGCTCGATAACCTGACCGACTCGATCGGTCTCGAGTTTCCCAAAGAGCTTGCTTTAAGAAAAGCGGTTGTCACGCTCAGGATGGCAGGATTTACCGAAGAGAAATCCCGGCAGATCCTGAACCGGTTTCCGGGGGAACTTTCTGACGGGGAGCGGCACCGGGTCGCGATTGCACAGGTGCTCATCAGGGAACCGCGTCTCGTAATCCTCGATGAGCCGACCGGCACCATGGATCCCATCACCAAACAGGATGTCAAGTACTCGATCCTGCATGCCCGTGACGAGATGGATGAAACCTTTATCGTAGTGTCCCATGATATGGACTTTGTCCGGGACATCTGCGACCGGCTTGCACTGATGCGGGGCGGGAAGATCATCCGGATCGGGACAACTGACGAGATCCTTTCACAGGTTACCGAAGAAGAGAAGAATGACTAATGGCGTAAAAACGCCACTTTATGATACTAATTGATACACTACCATGACAGCAAACCCAACGACTACCCATCAGGAATGTGATACAAATTGTTCAACATGCTCTTCAGGACAACCACAGAGTACTCCAAAAAGTGCTCCAAAA
>CAYWHL010000114.1:4955-7363 GCA_964457995.1 uncultured Methanoregula sp.
CTCCAAAAAGTGCTCCAAAAGGATTGCCGCCAAAAGCGAAGATTACTGTGAAACATGTCATCCTCGTGTTGAGCGGGAAGGGCGGTGTGGGAAAATCCACCGTTTCGGTAAACCTCGCATACGCCCTTGCGAACCATGGTAAAAACGTCGGCCTGCTCGATCTGGACATCCATGGTCCCAACATCCCCAAGATGCTGGGTATTGAAGACCAGCACCCGGCTGTGCTCGCGCAGGCCATAGAGCCTGTCCATGTGACCGGAAACCTTGCAGTCATGTCGATGGCATTCCTGCTTCCGGATACAAGCACACCGGTTGTCTGGAGGGGGCCGATGAAGATGGGGGCAATCCAGCAGTTTCTTGCCGAAGTGAACTGGGGATCGCTGGATTATCTTGTGGTTGATCTCCCCCCGGGGACAGGCGACGAGGCCTTAACGATTGCCCAGCTTGCCCCCAATGTACAAGGAGCAGTCATCGTGACCACCCCCCAGGATGTTGCAGTCATGGACGCGATTAAGGCGGCAAAATTTATCGAGAAACTAGAACTGCCGGTACTCGGGATCATCGAGAACATGAGCGGCATGATCTGTCCCCATTGTGGAGGCACGATTGATCTCTTTTCCCGGGGTGGCGGGAAAAAAGCTGCCGAAGATCTCGGTGTTCCCTATCTTGGCGCAATTCCTCTTGACCCCAAAATGGTAACGGCCGGTGATGAAGGAAGACCATTTATTCTCCAGAATGCAGAGTCACCGACACGCAAAGCGGTGGATGCAGTAATGGAGAACCTGGTACATCAGGTTGAATCCTGATTGATGGTCTCAGGAAAGGACACGGTTGGGTTATTAATACCCTGGCATTTTTTTAACAATCACAAACCCCCCGTATGCTAGGCAGGAAAAAACGCCAAAAATGGGACAAGTCTCTCGTGATTCACTATACGAAAGGAGAGTACAAAAAAGGCAGCCGCAATCCGGAAGGTGGCAGAAAGTGCGGATTCTTAAGTCCGTTCAGACAAAAGTCTGCGTTGACGGCTCGGTAATGAAGGAATTCTTTCCCGATAAACCGCTGTCTGAAAGTTTCCTGAAATTGTCGGAGCAGTCCGGAACAGTCAAGTTCCTTAACCAACTGAAAAAGCCATATTTCACTTGTGAAAAAGAGCAGATCATTTCCATCAGGGGTTTTATCAGAAACAGCAGTGTGAAGGTGCAATATAAAAAAGAGCTCCAGGGCCTGGTTGCAGACTATTTTTGCCTTCTGCTCTACTACTATGACCACAGTATGACAGACATATCCTCCCTGGGAGGACATGAGGATTCAATCCCGGAAAAAATGAACATCCGCTTTATTCGTCCACCAGGGAGACGCTCATGATCCCTGCACGCCTCGTCTTTGATGAACATGCCGGGGATTATGACTTATGGTTTGATGAACACAGTGGCGTGCATCGGGCACAGTTGAGGATACTACGGGAGGCGGTCCCGGATTTCCGGTGCGGGCTGGAGGTGGGTGTCGGATCAGGGCGGTTCGCAGTCCCCCTCGGTATTAAATGCGGCATCGATCCGTCCCAAAAACTCGCAGTGATGGCAAAACAACATGGAGTGGAGGTAGTGCTTGGGGAAGCCGAACATCTCCCGTATCATGCGGGCTCTTTTGATTTCGTGCTGATGATGACGGTTATCTGCTTTCTTGATGATATACACAGGGCTTTTCATGAGGCGCATCGTGTGCTTGAACCTGGGGGGGCACTCGTTTCCGGGTTCATCGAATCGGGTGGGGAAATCTCTCTGAAATACCAGCACGAGCAAATAAAAGGGCGGTTCTTGCGGTTCGCAACATTCCGGACCTGTGATGAGGTTCACGGATTTTTCAACGATGCGGGATTTACGGATATTGTGGTTCTTAAAAAGGTGCGTGGATTCTGTGTGATGAGCGGCGAAAAATAGTGTGATGACAAAAAGTGTTACAGGAATCTAAAGCTATCATGATCTTTTTAGGGTTCTTTCTTTTAAAAAAAATACAAATTTTCTAAAAAACCCTGTGCTATTTTTGTGCACATGTGAAAACTTCACGTTTGAAAAAAAAATTAGATGTAGGGGCTGCGGAGAGCCTTTCCCACACCGAAAGCTGCACGCTCTTCGAGCGTCTTTTTGTTCTTTGTGATCTTCTCGTTTGCCAGCTTGGTAACGAGTTCAAGACCTGGCTTGACCTTCTCGATTGGCTGTGTCTCAAAGCATCCTGCTGCCATTGCCTTGCCCCAGACCGAGTCCCCGATCTTGGACCTGACAAAGACCGTGCTCCATCCATCGGGGCTTCCGACAGATCCGGTAGAGATGTCGCCAAGGTTTGCTACATAGTCGAGACAGACGTGGCAGCCGGGCTGCTCGTATTTGTGGGTTACTTTGAGTGGCAGC
>CAYWHL010000115.1:0-7302 GCA_964457995.1 uncultured Methanoregula sp.
ATTGGTAAAAAAAAATACAGAAAAACACGAGTAATTTTTAATAATCAATAGCGCTTTCATTCCTGACCCTGTCTTTTGTTCAATCTCCTTCAGTTCTCTGATGCGGCACCAGAGAGGGGGGTGAGCTGAATGGGACCTTGTCCCTTGCTGAGTGAAATTTTTTTGAATGTGCAGATCACATTGGTCAGGAATCGAAAAACTCCCCCGGGAAAAATCCACCAGTATACAATATCCGTGCCTATTTTTTACCAGAGCGCAAGAATAGTATTCATGGATCCCCTTATCGCGTTTGCGATAGCACTCGCCCTCGTCACCCTGATCGGCATCCGGTACAGGATCTCCCCGTTCTTCACGCTGATTGGGGGTTCGGTTTTTTTCGGACTCGTCGCAGGGATGACCCTGGACGCGACTCTATTGGGGATCATAGCAGGAGTCGGAAAAGCCTTTTCGGCATTCGGCATTATCATCCTCTGCGGTACTGTCATCGCAAAACTCCTCCAGGAACAGCACCAGATCGAAGATATTGTCGCAGATATCCGGCAGCGTGTCCGGAATCCTCCGGTGATTGCAGGAGTGTCGGGATATGTACTGGCAGTGCCCATCACCTGCTGCATTACTGCTTACATCATGCTGCACCCGATTCTCGATAGCCTCGAAAAAGACCAAAAAAAACGCAATGTGCTCCTGTACCTCACCGCAGTCGGGGCTATCATCTCGTATGCACTGGTGTATCCGACACCGGTCGTCATACCGCTATTCGATGCGTTCTCCGGGGGCATCAGCCCGCTTGTATTCGATGCTATAACCATCCCGCTCTCCCTGGTGGCACTTGCAGGAATACTCCTCTTCTTTCAGTGGTGTGGTAACGGTATGCCTGCTGGTAAAACCGAAACACCAGTTACCTCTGCCGACAGCCCGATACCAGCAGGTGCAGGATGCACTGATGGTCTGGTCCACTGGCGGGCATGGGCGCCATTCATTGCAATCGTGGTATCCGTCCCGGTTGCACTCTTCGTCTTTCACCTGTCCCAGATGAGCATGATAAATTTCATTATGCTTATCGGGGCTGTCACGGCTCTTGTCCTTGCACCGCAACATGCCCGTTCAACGGGATTGTTACAGGGCGCTAAACATGCAGGGATCATCATCTTTGACATCTGCGGGGCCGGGGCACTCGGGTTCGTCATTGTTAAAAGCGGCTTTGCACAGGCAGCTCTCGGACAACTCACCCTCTTCATACCAATCATCCTCGTCCCGTTCCTTCTCGCTGCTTTGATTGAAACCGCACAGGGGTCACGGGTCGTGACAGCGGTAATTACTGCCGAGGTGCTTGCCGGTTCAGCAGTAGTGGGGGCAATCCACCCAATCCCGCTCATTCTCCTGATCAGTGCCGGGTCGTGTGTCGTATCCTATGTGACTGACCCCTTCTTCTGGCTGGTCCAGCGTACTACCGGTGACGATGTCGGAACGGTAGTGAGGAATTACACGTTGCCTGTTGCGCTGGTTGGCATATTCCTCTTTATCGTTGCAGTGGGCATGGAATATGTTGTCTTCCGGTGAAGTTTCACCGGATGTGCTGGTGCAATCGGGGGGTTTGTCGATTCTGTCTGAGAATGATTATCCCATGTGAACAACGAACAATCATGGTACCCGGATTCAACTGACGTTGGAAGGATAGATCCTATCGGAGCCCAATACATGCTTCGATTGCCAAAACAGGCAATTCCGGATCTTACCGGATGTGGATTTAGTGCAAAAAACTGTGAATTAAAGTGCGGTATTTTTTCAAATCCTGATTAAATTGGATTTTACGGCAAAACACTGGATTTGAGCGGTTTAAAATGAACCCCAATAGCACCTTTTTAAAAGGCGGATCTCAGGGCCGATCGATCATAACTACCAAAAAAGGTATAAAAACCCCTGTTTTGGGGGTCGGGGAGAGTCAGAGATTTCTCATAACAATTACCGAAAAAAAGCATGCGAAAAGGCAAAAACCGTTAACTCACATCATGTTTACGAGAAAGCATTGAATCAATGGGATAATTTGGCAATCAGAGACTATAAATGCCTTTAAAATTGATAATAATTGATTTAAATAAATAAATTAAAAAAGAAAATTAAATATATAATGAATAACTATTCGAATAAACATGCCACGCGATTCATCCACCCACTATAGTATTACAGGATCCCTGGATGACCGAAAGGATATGCAGATTTTGAACGATAATGCGGAATTCAAAAGGGCGAGGTTCTGGTTTTGGCCAATTGTTATCGGGGTTACAATTTTTTTTGGGCTTTTTGATGGAATTACGGGAGCATTTGTTGGTTTTCTGTACGGAGTTGTTGCTGGTTTGTTTCTTCTCCATGAAAGTTTGCGGGAGGATAAAAAGTGAGAATAACTGATCTTCAGGATTCTAAAAAAAGGAATGTGTTCAGGTAAAGACACCAATAAAAGATGAATTTATTAGGAGCCCGGATTGCCAAATCACGTGATCCAGGATCTCACCGGATCTGAATACGTGCAAAAAACCGGTGTGAGTGGTGGCAGTATGTGACAACTCCTGAATCCTGAATGAATTCTCACACGAAAAATCTCGCGAATTTCACTGCGGGTTATTCAGGGACGATTGTCAGATCGCCGGTGCATTCGCTGCTTCACATGTTCATATCCACGGTAGAGCAGCAGCATAAAGTTACCGAGAAAACGCTCTCTCTTCGCCATTCCTCGCACAAAGATTGCCTCTTCTGTAAGAAACATTTCCTTTAGGTGATGGATATCCTGTTTTGGCGAGAAAAAAATGTATATAACCACTCCTGCAAGAAGAATGACCGTCCCGACCACCTTATCAAAGATGGACGTTGAGTACAGGAGATACAGGCAGACCATCACCCCAATCCAGGGAAGAACTTTCTGGCCTATCAATTGTTTTTCAGTATCCCGGGTAAGGACAATCAGGGCGAGACAGGTAAGCAGGAATGCAAATGCAAGGTTGAATACTGCAAAGGAGATCAGGCCGGTTATAGGTGAATAGATGGAGAGGAGAAACGCGATAGTACCCTGGAGAAAGAGTCCGATATAAGGGGTTTTGAACCTTGGATGAAGACGTGAGAAGATCTTGGGAAAAAGTCCGTCAATGGACATCGCATAAGATAACCGTGCTGTACCGAGCATTCCCGACTCATCCGAACCGGATACTGAGAACAGTGCTCCGACTGTCATGATGAGTGCACCGGCAGTGCCCAGGAGCACACCCCCGACAAGGATGAGGGGTGTTGATGAGCTCGCAAGATCAACCCAGTTGACCGAACCATAGACGATCAGATTTGTCGACAGATAGAATAGTGCGACAATAGACATGCCGATAATAATTGCCTTCGGGATGGTCGTCTTCGGATCTTTTACCTCCGCTGCAGGGAGCGTCCCCAGTTCAAACCCGGCATAGGCCCAGAAGACAAGCACGAGTGCAGTCCCGGTAGCAGATACCCCAAGAGGAACGAAGGGATGATAATTTCCCACTACCACGGAAGGGTGCATGAACATGAAAATGAAGCCTGCTCCTATAAGGATCAGGAGGGGGAGGAGCTTGATGAGCGTGAGTACGTCATTCACCCGCCCCGCAAATTTCACCCCGATGATGTTGATGGAAGTCAGACCGAAGAGAAAAATGCCTTTGACCAGGATTTCCCCGGGGGTAGTTAAGGGGAGGAGATATTCGAGGTACCTGACAAAGGCAATCGCGAATACCGGCAGGGAAATCAATTCAGCGATCCACATGCTCCAGCCGGTAAGAAAGCCAAAAAAATCATCGAATGCTTCTGACACGAATGCAAACGGCCCCCCGACTTTCGGGACATAATAACTGCAGTAGGCAAAGACGAGGGCGATTACCGTCGCAAATATCCCTGCGATTACCCAGATCACCAGGGAAAAAGGCCCGAGCAGTCCCGCAATTATCGCAGATGCGACATATATATCCGCCCCGATAACCGAACCGACAATGATGTTGGTCACATCAAAGAGCGAGAGGTCTTTTTTGAAATCCATGGTCCTTAAGGATAGAATAACATTTTATCTTTTATATACCGGATGTGTCTTTTTTTTTACATTCGGTGGACAATTCCCGCTATACCCCTTTTACCGCATGTATCAGGGTAAAGATGTAATTTCCATACCAGAGAATTCCCATACCAATGGCAATTCCCAACGTCATTTGGAAATATTTTCTCTGTTCGGTTCGTGCATCATATACCAAAAATACGATTAGCCCGGTGATAAATCCTCCAAAATGCGCAATACCATTGCTCATAGATTCACCCAAGATTATGAACATCCCAAGATCCAGACCCCCGACGACTATCAAAGCCACTATGGATGTCAGCAGACCGCACATGAGATAAAACAGCATTTTGGATCTGAACAACTCCGGGTGGTCAAAGGCTCCCAGCCGGTCACCCAAAATCCAGAGTACGAGGCTGATTAAGGTATACGCAATGAATGCCGCAACAATCGCAGAAAAACCCTGTGACTTTGCACCGGATTCGAGAACACGGAACAACCCCAGAGTAAGAAGCGATGTAATTACCGGCACAACAAGGAACGAGCTTCCAGCGATAATCCAGAACCTGCGCCTGTTGTTCTCGAACGAAAAAACTGCAATAAGAGCAAGAAGGTATGCAACTATATTACCCACGAGATGGGGATAGAGCTGGGAATGCGTATATGCATACAAAAGCCAGGTCTGCAGGTTCCAGAGATCTGCAGTATTTAAAATAAAATACGTATCCTTGATCTCCTGAGGGAGGGCATAGATGAGAAATAATATTGCCGGGATTATTACGAAAAAAAGGACCCATTCGAAGTGTGTCCAGGATCTCAGGTTCATTTTTATTTGATCTGTTTTTACCGTGAAATCATTAGAGATTTCAAAATTTCCCATATATCTGCATCGGTGGAGTGCGGAATAAAGGTAGTTGTTTGGAGGGGGGAGTTTAGATCATGATTTGGAGTTTTTTGGGGAATCCTGCGGCGAGCGATGTACCGTTTACTCCAAATAAGCACGTTAGAGAGTGGTTGGATACGTGGGATCAATCCTGAAGATTAACGAATGATAAACAGGGAAAATCTTTTTTTTGTTGCCGCGTAGTTCGATGTATCCCAATTTAACGGTCTCAATGCCTGTGATTCTTCTCTATAGTTAATAGAAGTGTTTATTATTCTTGATATCTTCTTACACTCTTTTATGGTTTGGATAAACAGGCTATTGTAAGGTTGGTTTAACTATGGAGATTGACAAGATCGGAATTAATGTAAGGCGACATAAGGAGTTAATAAATCGCCTGTCCGAGCTACTGGAGGCTTCCGCCATTGGTCCGTATATGAGCACGTCACAATTGATTGATTTGATCGCGGATGAACCAACATTCACAAAAAAAGAATGCGTTTATCTTGGTTTGTATCTGGCAGCAACTAATCGAGGTGATGAACATTGATAACTATGAGAATGAATTATGACTCGTCGTGTAGTTGATCTGGATGCTGCATATGTAAAAGTATTGGGGAGAAAAAGAGCATTAGCCGATGAAAAGAAAAGTGGAGACACTTTTACACTATCGAAAAAGAATGAAGAGCGGCTTGCAGCC
Source organism: uncultured Methanoregula sp. (assembly GCA_964457995.1). Classification (GTDB taxonomy): domain Archaea; phylum Halobacteriota; class Methanomicrobia; order Methanomicrobiales; family Methanospirillaceae; genus Methanoregula. Next base: position 5,644 of record CAYWHL010000115.1, read on the forward strand.
GCAGCGCGTGTTGGGGAGTCATTAAATGACGTAATCAACCGGATTCTGGATGAGCGTGATGGGAAAAAAGATAAAAAATAATATATTTTTTTGTGGAAAAACTGGTGTGTTTATCCAAAATTATTCTGATAGATATAGTATGAAAAAGAGTATTATCGAGGATTAAAAATCCCGCTTTGGAATGATGGGGGTATGCTTGTTCAGGGTACGAATGTCCCTGGCACGATCAAAGTAGAATTTGGACTCGTCGATTTGTCCCATCTCTTTATAGCAGATGCCGATGCGATTCCATGCGTCCATATTGTTGGGCATCTGGTTTGCCACCATCTTGAATGTCTGAATTGCCGAATCCAGATATTTGTTACTCATGTTGAGCACCCCGATCATTTCAAGAGTCTCCCCCAGATTGAAAAGGAGTTCCGGGTTATCCGGTGCCAGCTCAACTGCCCGCAATAATGATTTGAGCGCATTTTTATTATCCTTCATTTCCTTGTAGCAGAGGCCGAGGGCATTCCATACATAGGGAAGTTTGTCGTTAATTTCCAGTGCCTTATTGAAGGCAACGAGTGCCTCTGTATATTTTTTTTCCTCCGTGTATAGGTTAACCCCTTCTTTGTAATATGAGGAGGCTTTCCCCGATGCCGTGCTGAGAATTTTACTGAACAACCCTGCCGGTTTTGACGTTTCTTGGGATGCAGCCTCTGTCTTATGTTCAACGGCATCCTGGGTTTCATCATGGATTATGATATCCTTGAATGTGGCAGTGACATCACGCACAATTCCGACAGCCGCGATGAAATTTCCCTGCATATCATATACCGGCATAGCTTTTGACCAGAGCGTCCATTCACTCCCGTCCTTTTTTAGCCCCCTGGTTACCGCGATAATCGGGCCTTTTGCAACCCTGCTGACTATCATGTACTTCTGACGCTTAATCACCACGTCCGGTTCAAATACGAGGTTTACGAGCATTTTTCTCCTGGTTCCAAAAAAGGGTACTGTGTAAAGATCATCGCTTTTTCCAAGTATGTCACTTGCCGGCGTATCTGTCAGCTGTTCCATTGAAGTATTCCACGCTACAACTTTCCCTTCACGATCGATGGCAAAACTCGGATCTAAGGAAAAATTGATGATATCGGATATGATTTTCCTCGATGTACCCAGTTTTTTTCCGATATACGTGCTTTCTACGGCGGTTTTGACCATGTCGCACAGTTCATGGAACAGCATCTGCGGGTCTTCGTCTTTTTGTAAGAAAAAGTTTGCACCATAATTTATTGCATCGATTGCCGTGCGCTCGTGTCCGACTCCGGTAAAGATGATCACAGGTGTGGTATCCCCATTCGAGCGGAGAATTTTTAAAAACTCGATGCCGTTGATCTCCGGCATATCATAATCCACAATAATAGCATCAAAGGATTTTTCAGGCAGAATCTTAAGTGCCTCGGTTGCTGATTGTGCGGTGTGAACACTCATTTCACCGGATCGTTCTACGAACGGTTTGAGTACTTCCAGCAATGCAGGTTCATCGTCTATCAACAGAACTGAAAGCACAGTAATTCCACCTTACTTATTAGTTCAATAACTCCCTGATGATATAATTAGGGGTTTTTACCTCGTCTTGTCATATCCCCGACTTATATGAGTTGACCTGATGAT
>CAYWHL010000116.1:0-7289 GCA_964457995.1 uncultured Methanoregula sp.
AGTGCCCCGCCTTAACTCAGCTTGGTAGAGTGCGCGGCTGTAGTATGGTTTACCGGTATCGGTAACTGCGCGGCTACCGCGATGTCCCCGGTTCGAATCCGGGAGGCGGGACATTTGTTTCATCAGAGAGCCCAGGTAGTGTAGTGGCCCATCATGTTTGCCTGTCACGCAAACGACTCGGATTCGAATTCCGACCTGGGCGTTATTTTTTATTATTATTTTTTGTCTGCCCCGTCAGATTTTAAAAACAAGATGCATTTTTATTGATAAAATACGTCAGAACTGGTCGATTATATTAAGCGTGATCGGACTTTAGTCCATTCGATACGCCTTGCTTTCCGGATACTTCAGCAACCCTGTTTCCGTGACAATGGAAAGGTGTGAAATAGTCAGCCCGGACTTTTTTAATGTATCCACGGGATTGGGCCAAAAGGAAGTAGGGAACAAGTTACTGTGCACGCTCCCTATACACAAAAAATCTGCATTAGAACAAACTGATAAACCTGATTCTTATGAAAAAAGTGTTTTTATCAGCAGCATGGAAATAGTTCCCGCACCCTTCATCTGCCTGGCAGGCGATGAAATATGGGCAGTAACATATCTTTTTCTTACCAGACCTACAAGCTTTATCACATAACTGGTCATTGAGTGATATAATGGGAGATCCAGAACTGCGTAGTGATGAAGTGATCCTCCTTCGGACTCAGGGAATCTTTGTCAAGTCGATCCCATTTGAAGGCATTCTAACCAACAAACGGATCATCTTAATCGACAGGGCAACAAATCTCCTGCCGCAGAGAGAGATCCCGCTCGTTACAATTAAAAATATTGAAGCGGGTGAAAATGCGATCCGCGACCAGACCATAACACTGTCCGTTTTGGCCAGGACCGGCGAGACACGGCAGATGATCCTCACGTTCTCGCGCCAGACAGGTGGAACCCGGATCAAAGAGCGGAATGAATGGACGAGGTTGCTAAAAGAGAATACATCGTCGACATTTGATAAGGTAATCCGTAAAGTAGTCCCAAGTCGTGAACCAAAAATAGCCGAACGTGGTGCTCCTCCCCGAATTGAGGTGATTAGTTCACCAATAGCTAAGCATGAGCCGTCGGCAATGAAAACCGCGGGAAAGAAAGAGGTTGAAGGATCCTCACCGACTAAGAGGATTATAGAATCCCACCCGGTTCCTGTTCCATCGTCGACCGTTGTAAAAGATCTTGACGCATCACCACCAGGGTTTGGAACTTATTGTTCGCGGTGCGGAAATCGTGTACCAGAAGGATCGGGCTTTTGCAACCGCTGTGGGTCCCGGATTGTTATTCCTGACCTTGTATCTGCAACCACAACGCCTCCAGCAGAGCGATACAAACCCGCTGTCTTGAAAACCGGAGCGGAAAATATCCAGCCGATAGAAAATGAAAGAGAACCAATCACACCACACATCGAACACTCAACAGACAGGATGCCCTCAGATCGACTTTGGGCGGTTCGGCGGGAACAAGAGACTCCCAACGAGCAGATATATACCGTACCCTCTAAGGAAGCAATTACATCAGAGTCGGTTGAATACGACTTCCCGGAGATAAATCAGAAACCCGAACCAGTGAAAACCGTTATCACAACCTCCCAAATCTCTGAACCCACGATCCTCAGGAGACAATCTCGCGCCCCAAAATATCCAGGGTCCGGATTCAGCTTTAAACTCGGTAAAAAGGAAATTATCGGGATTGTTGTGATCATCATCATTATTGCAATCGTTTTGGGAGGGTTTTTCCTTTATCCGATGATTTCCAGGGAAGGATCGACAACTCCCGGTGAAAGCAGTGCCCCCACAACTAGCAGTGCACCCACAACTATGCCAACGATTGCCAAAACGTCAGGAACCGTGGTTACACCTCAGCAAACCCCAAAACCCACAGAAACCGCAAATTACGGCCCTGCTCCAGGAAATAGCGCAGCGAAGGTCGGATTTTAGATTCCCGAAGATTTTATCCGCTCTCTGGTGTGCCAGTCCGGGTCGCAAAACGGTGGTAATCGGTGTATCTGACCGGACTGCGGATCAGTAAAACAGAAAAACCTGGAGAACTGGTACAAATCCGTATATCTTTGGAAGAGTAAAAAAATTAAAAAAATAATTATTTTCCTTCTGATTGTTCTGGTAAAACTGCAGTTTTCCTGCCTTTTCTCCATCGGTATATACCATACCCGATCCCACCGAGGATAATCAGGGGAAGTAATGTGAACAAGATGATTATGATTGCGTCGATCATGCCAACGAACCCGGCGATGCCATTGTTAATAGTTGAAACAAAGCTGTGACCGGTCTCACCACCTACGGGTTCGGGCTCCTGGAGGTTAACGGTAATGGTAGAGAGGTCGATTCTGTTATCAAGATATTTCAGCCTGCCCTCAAGCCTGTTTAGTTGTGTCTGGACCCGGTCGATCTGCTGCTGGACGGTAATCACATCATCCACTTTCACAGCTTTTTTCATGATCTCATTATACTGGGCTAACTGGTTCTGGTATGATGTTTTCTGTGCCTGGAGATCGACATATTCTTCGGTTACGTCCTGCCCCCGCGTAGAGACCGATTTGACCGTGCCTATTGCTTTTACACCCGTAAGGGCATTTTCAAATTCCACTGCAGGAACCCGTAGTATCACGGATCCGGTAAGACGGTTATTATAATTTTTCTGGACGTTTGTGGATGATATATAGCCCCCTTTCTGGGCAGCAAGGTTTTTGAGGAGTTCGACTGACCCTGGCACATCTATTACTTCGATAGTCAGGGATGCGGTCTTGATAATCTTTGTGTCGCTAATAGTCATGCCTGACCCTGATTGTGATGGAACGTTCGCTGGCATCGGCAGCTCAGCCTCGCTACCGGCATATGCAATATTGGACTCGGATTGTTGTAGTCCACCGTCCCTTATTGATACGATATCCTGAGCAGAGGATGACTTATCAGAACTTACTGAGGTAAATCCCGTGCAACCGGTAGCTGCAACCATGGCAATGCAGACTGCAAGGATTGCGATAATTTTGAAGTTCATACAAATGCATCACCCGGTGAAATATTTATAGCCGTCGAATACTGCGAATATTTTTGTAGTTATTCTGACCGGGATTTGCTGATTCTTGTTTAATTTTGCTGTATTTGAAGTAATTTTGGAATTCAGGCAGTAAGCTCTTATCTTCACCGAATTCTCTCCCCCCTTTCTATTAGTTCAGGGCAGCATCACCCTCTGTGCCGGACAGGTGAAAACAATAAAAACCCCCATTTTAGAACAATATATCCGGGCTATCTGCCGGCTGCAACAGGCATATTTTGTAATCTGTGATCGCCCTTAAATAACAATACGGGGTATACTTCTTGGTGAAATTATGGTTAATGCAAATGTGCCCGAAAAACCCGAAGGGGCAGAGGAACTTGAGAAGAAAGGTGTGGAGGAATTGATACACTTACTTCGTGACAGCACTGACCCGATGGTGCGTCAGTATGCCGCATACCTTCTCGGCAAGGCCAAGAACCCCAGAGCCATCCAGCCCCTCATAGAGGCACTGGGTGACTTTGACAAATCAGTCCGTGAACAGGCAACTCTGGCGCTCTCAGCGATTGGCAAAGCAGCAATCGAGCCGCTATCCGCTGTGATGAAAGAACCAAAATGGGAGACACGGTACCGCGCCGCCGAAGCGCTTGGAAAGATTGCTGATGAAAAAGCAGTCCAGCCTCTCATCCAGGCACTCAAGGATAACCGGGACCATGTGCGGTATATGGCTGCAAAAGGCCTGCGTGATTTCGGTGATTCAGACGCCACAGATCCGATGATAATCCTGTTAAAAGATGAGAACAGGTATGTCCGTATGATGGCAGTCCGGGCACTTGGTGCCATAGGAGGAAAAAAAGTGCACGACGCACTCAAACAAGCGCTTGAATCAGAAAATGACGAAAAAGTAAAGGAAGCGATTACTGAGGCGATGAAATAAAAATACTACAGTTTTTTTGTTTTTTTATCAGATAAAAAATGATCATACAATGTATCCCCCAATCTTTGAAATCTTCTTAATAATCAGTTAAAATGAGGAATATACCATTAAATGAAACAATAATACCTGGTAAAAAAAATTATGGGGCATCAATCCATCCATTTTAAAAATAACAACACCACTGAATTCTTTAATCAGCTCTGATCCGTGTTTTTTTAAAAAAACAATCCTTATCATTTCTGGAGAGTGATTTGCTGGAACGTGATCGTAAGCGATCCGGCTTGGCCAGAAAATGCCTGAATGTAACAGGAAGTATATGCAATACCTGCTGCAGCTGAACCGAGGAATTGTGAACGGTAAGCAGTAATTCTCCGTAATCACGAACCTCGCGAAAAGAGGAAATCCTGATGTCTGATGCACCATGCTGTTGACTGTAATACTCAATGCAGCTGAAAGAATCCATGAAGATACATTCAGGGACACAAGAACCATTCATTTTGCCGGCGATGTTAATCGCTGCGATTAATATTAATAGCCGTGATTAATAAATTACAAGCTCTACAATTCTCATTCTGAATATGAAGCTCACTAATGAAGCTGGGCATAGTAATGAGCCAGATCCGTTGAGCAAGAATACTCTCAATTGAATATTAATCTTTTCATATAATTGTCATAATCTTTTAAATTATTGTACAGGAATTATCGAACAGGACATATCCCATGATTTCCGTGCTGTATGCAGATGATGAAGTAGAGCTGCTCGAACCAGGGAAACTTTTTTTGAAAAAATCCGGTCAGAGTAGTATTGACTCCGTGGTATCGGCCACAGAAGCACTGCAAAAAATAAAATCAACGTTATACGATGCGATTGTCTCCGATTACCAGATTCCGGGCATTGAAGAGATTGCGTTTTTAAAAATAATCCGCGCTGAATTTCCTGACTTTCCCTTCATTATTTTCATCAATAAAGCCAGTGAAGGTGTTGTGATTAAAGCATTTGACAACGGAGCTGATGTGTTCGTGGTACGGATCTTTGACATCAGCGACCGCAAGGAAATGGAAGAATCCATTAAACAATCGGAATACCGGTTTTCTGATATCATCAGCTACCCCCCGGATGCAACCCGGGTAATTAATCCGAACTGCAAAGTTATCGCAAGTAAAAAGGCAATTGATGAGATCACTGGAGTTAAAGCATGAGTGTGAAGGATCAAGATGCCAGAAAAACCCGTTCATTCGCATTCATTTTTTCATTCTATATGGTCCTGCTTATCCTTTGCATTGTCGGATTTATGACTGTTGCAAATTACATTTATACAAAGGACAATTTTGAACGTGAATCTTTGCTCCTCCAGGTACAGACTGAACAGAATATTATCCGTGCAATGGAGCTCAAGGCCGCCACATGGAGCATCTATGATGAGACTCTCAATGACCAGATGGAGATGGGATTAACGTCTGTCCTCCTCGAATATAACCGGTCCCATGGAGAACCTGATGCCATGGACCTTACATCGGTTAAAAATACGCTTGGCGATAAGTATGATATTTACGTGATCAATGAATCCGGGATTATCATTAAAACAACCTATGAGCCGGAACTCGGTATGGATTTTAAGCAAGTCCCGTATTTTTTCACGTACCTGACCGAAATTCGAATGTATCAGGGTTTTTTCCCTGACAGCATCGTCCGGGATAAACTGGGTACAGGAACGTTCAGAAAATTTGCGTATTTTCCAACCCCTGATCACAAGTATATCCTGGAACTTGGACTTTCAGGTGAGGTTTTTAATGAATTAAACAAGCAATTAGATGATCAGAACAGCATACAAAAAATCGTCTCGGTCAACCCTTACATTGATAATTTCCTTATCTATGATTCCATGGGAAGGCGCATGGACATCAATGCCCTTCCTGAAAAATCTGTGCAGGGTTACATTGAAGAAGTCATTAAAACCCGTAGAACCCTTGAAGTGCCCGACCCTGAACATGCACGGACAATCCGGTATCTCTTTGTTGATTTACATACCGATAAATACGGATCAGATACAAGCAGGATTATTGAGATCTCATATAACACGCAATTAATCCAGGATTCGTTGAACGGGCTCATCCTTTTCCATTTCATCGTCGGGATTTCTGCGATTGTCATAGGTTGTGCCATTGCATATGTCCTCACCGGTAGCATCACCCGCCCCATTAAAAAGATTGTTCAGGATGTGAATATTATAGCATCCGGTGATCTTGAACACCGGATCGGTTCGACACAGAGTACGGAGTTTGCTGTTCTTGAAAAAAGCACCAACACGATGGTTGATTCGCTCAAGCTTGCTCTTCAACACGTTAAGGATGGAGAAATTCTCCAGAACGAGATGATTGATCAACTGCCGGTTGCAGTTTTTATGAAAAGTGTAAAGGATGGCAAATATACGTTCTGGAATAAAGCAAGTGAACGGATTTTTGATTTGCCTGCATCTGAAGTAATTGGCAGGAGCGACCAGGAGTTGTTTTCACAGGAAATGCTCTCTCTCATCGATCTGGAAGACAAGGAAGCATGTCTCAATCATATATTTATAGGCAATAAAAAAATTGTAAACAAATCCCGGGGCGAGCGCATCATCCACCTGATCATTGTCCCGATTTTTGATTCGAAAAAAAATCTCAAGTATATACTCGGGATTGGTGAGGATTTAACCGACGAGACACTCACCATGAAAATTGGTCTCCTGTTTAGCATCACCAGGACGGATGTTCTCGATCAGCTGTCGATTATAATAAATTCCCTGGAACGGGCACAGCTAAAGATGTCCCGCGAAGCGATGCAGACATTTTTTGACAAGACTGTCGAATCGGTAGAGTCTATACGGAACCAGATGGCATTTGTCAGATCGCTTGAGGATATTGGTATACTGTCTCAGAAGTGGCAATCGGTAATAAAATCGTTTGAGGATGCGATCATGTTAGTGCCTGCCTTCAATGTCGACATTCGTATGGAAATGGACGATGTTGAACTTTATGCAGATCCTCTCCTCCCCTGGGTTTTTTATAATCTTCTGATAAATTCGATACGCCATGGGGATCACCAGCTGACAAAAATCCGGCTTCATGCACAAAAGTCAGGAGAAAATCTCACCCTGATCTATGAGGATAACGGTAGCGGTATACCGGATAATGAAGAAGAGAAACTATTCGAATTCGGCTATGACAGAGGAACCGCTTTTGGCTTATTCCTTATCCGTGAGATTCTGGGATATTCAGGATTTACGATTACCGAAACAGGTGAACAGGGGAAGGGTGCTAG
>CAYWHL010000117.1:0-7183 GCA_964457995.1 uncultured Methanoregula sp.
AATTGCACAAAAAACCGGAATCCCGGTAATCTGTGTTACGTATGAGGACTCAGAAGGGCTTATTGCGGAAATACGCCATCATTTTCCTGGTGACAATGTAAGAATTTCTGCATATGAGAATCTGGGAGAACGCATCCCCATTGAACTTCATACGCATCAGACCATCTTCATACGGGCATGGGGTTTGGATCAGCAGGACGCAGCACAACTGTGCAATGATTTTACTCTTGAAGGGAAAATTCCCGAACCCCTTCGCGTGGCGCGACTTTGCGCCCGTCATGCCTTCCTTTCCGTAACCTGACAGCCCACAATATCCTTTCCGGCTTAGTGGTTGCCTATTAGGAAAATTCATATGAAAACAGGGAAAAAGTTAGAAAATATATATTGCTTTATTTTTTTTGAGTTGAATTGACCATGACAGATCCAGAAAAAAAGATACGATGCGTATGTCTCGAATGTCACTACATCTATGATCCCCTGAAAGGAGATCCCAAGCAGGGTATACCACCTGGGACAGCATGGCAGGATGTCCCTGAGTCGTGGCATTGCCCGGAATGTAAAATCATTAAGGCAAAAAAAGGTGTGTTCAAGCCGCTTGAGGAATAAAATTCTTTAATAGAACCATTTTTCAGGAAGACAATCCTGTTTTTATCAATACATGTAAATATGCCGCGAAATGGTCATATTCGTACCTTTATCAATAATGTCCATTTGTACTCTGTCACCTGGATGAAACGTTCCATCTGAGAAATCAATACATATCCGCTCCCCTGGACTCCAGGTTTCACCGGAGCATCCGGAGCCGCCCATCCACTGGATGCCGGTATGTGATGTACTGATGAAATCGTGTCCATTCATAGTAGCAATAGTGCAGAGCACCGGTTGCCCGTTTTTTAAGAATCTTGCCTTAAGATTTTTATTTGGATAGTCTTCTCTGCCTGTATGGAGAAGGAGCACACGACTATCATAATTGTTCTGTCCTGTCAGTTCGTCAACATTCTCCAGACCGGTAATCGCGAAAATTACCGGGATTTCCTTTTCCATATTCAACGCGAATGATGGTATCTGGATCATAAGAAGAATGAGGAGTGCGAGAAGTATCGTGATTGCTACCAGCAGGATAACGCCGATTTGACCTGATGTAGCATTATCATTTCTGCATTCTGAGTACAATGATGCTATATAGAGAGATATGCATTATAATCCTGCTGGATTTGGTTTGAAAAACAAATTTTTCCTCATTATTTCGTTTTAAAGAATGGCTTTTTCTTGAGGTGAACGGTAAGACATAGACTGATTTTGACGTGTACATTTTTTTTAATCCGTTAACATATATATCATCTGCACTAAGCTTTTGATAAGTAACTCCGTAATATTACATGGATTCCTCAAATGATTGAATTTCCTGAAAGTACAGAAAATATACGGGATCCCCAGGAAAGCAGGGATTATTATCTTGAGGGACTTGCTCTTGGCCGGGAGGGAAGGCATAAGGATGCGCTTTTATCATTTTCTGCGGCACTATCAGTTAATCCAAATCATGCACTTTCATGGGTTGGCAGAGGTTTTGCCCTGGGGAAACTGGGTCGATATGAAGAAGAGATCGAGTGTTGTGAAAAAGCAATATCACTTGATCCAAATTGTGTCGATGCATGGAATAACAAAGGATTTGCTTTGGGGATGCTCGGCAGGTTTGAGGATAAACTGGCATGTTGTGAGCAGGCATTGTTCATTGATCCCGAGAGTGCAGTTGCATGGAATAACAAGGGTGTTGCACTGGGAATGCTGGGGAGGTTCGAAGCGGAAATAAAATGCTGTGACCGGGCACTGGAACTCAGGCCACGATATCTCTCCGCATGGGTCAACCGGGGATTCGCCTTTGGCAGGCTGAAATGGTACGAGGAAGAGATCATATGTTATGACAGGGCTCTTAAAATCTATCCTTTTTATTTTTCAGCGTTGATAAAAAAAGGGATAGCATTAATCAATTTAAAAAGGTATCATGAAGCGATCGATATTCTCGATCGCGCCCTTTTAATCGAGCCGGTGAATGCGAACGTCCTGTACCGAAAAGGATACTCACTCAGTAAGCTTGGGAAACACGAAGAGGCAATACTCTGTCTTGAGAAATCTCTTGAAATTAATCCCACAACAGCTGATGCCTGGATAGTTTTGAGCAATTCATGCTTTATGCTCGGCAGACTTGAAGAATCTGCAAGGGCATTTGACCAGGCATATTATATTGATGTGAAAGATGTTCGCACAGGTCTGGTAAAGGGACTTACACAGTTGAAGACCGGTATGTTTGATGATGCCCTTAGAAGTTTCTCTGATGTTTTGGGTGTTCTTTTAAGATAATAGCTGATGATTTTTTTATAAATTTGACTGTCAGCCCCCGCTTTTTTATGCCTCTCGCACGTACACAAATCTATGGATGTTGAGGAGTATGTTCGCAGAAAAATTGCGGACGGAACCAAAGAAGATGCCATACAAAAAAGTCTTGCTGATATCATCATTGGTATAAAAAAAGTCCAGCCGCATTATGCATCTGCATTTGCCCGCGCGGTGATTGATGAGGTGAAAAACACCAGTGCCCTGACAGGTGATTTTTTTGAACTTGTACCAGCTGGTGTAAAGATGGGGGAATTCGGAGTAGGATCCAGGGGAAAAGGAGATTTTTTTGCTCATCGCCAGATCGCCCGCATCATCGGTAAAACTTCGGCCTCGGTCGGGGTAGATGAAATGGATGATGCCGGAGCGGTATGTGCGGGTGGCAACTACATCATCTGTACTGTTGATGGTATGCATTCCCGTCTTTCAGATTACCCCTTCCTTGCAGGATTCCATGTCACGCGCGCGACGTTGAGAGATGTTTATGTAATGGGGGCAAAACCGATCATGCTCTTTTCAGACATCCACGTTGCTGATGATGGTGATGTGGCAAAAATCTTTGATTATACTGCCGGGATTACAACTGTTGGAGAAGCGATGGATGTGCCCCTGGTCACTGGTTCCACCCTCCGTATTGGTGGTGATATGGTGTTAGGTACCCGTCTTACCGGTTGTGTGGGTGCAGTAGGTATTGCCGAACACCTCACAGCCCGGAAGGCCACACAACCGGGGGATGTCCTGCTTATGACTGAAGGTGCAGGTGGAGGAACAATTGCGACTGCAGCAATATATTCTGGATTTCCGGAAGTTGTCGAGCAGACTATCAATCTCAATTTTCTCATTGCATGTGAGAAACTGATGAAGAGCGAGGTCTTTGTGCATATCCATGCGATGACAGATGTGACGAATGGTGGTTTACGGGGAGATGCATTTGAGATGGCGGAGACTGCCGGCTGCCGTATTGTTGTTGATGAAAATGCGATAGGCAGTCTGGTTGAACCCCATGTCCGGACCATGCTTGAAACATTACAGATTGATTATCTTGGGGTTTCCCTTGATGCCCTGCTTATTGCCGCGCCGCCACAAGAAGCAGAAGAGATCTGCCGGGTTGTGAAATCTGCTGGTGTAGAGATGCATCAAATCGGATATGTTGAAAAGGGAATACCGGAGTCGGTTCTTCTGGTTGACGGGAGGGAATGTGATTTCTCTCCAAGGTTCCGTGAATCGGCATATACTCCGGTTAAAAAGGTTGTCGACTCCGATATGCGCGATTTTGATGAGATGAAAAAGGGAGTTATACGTGCATCGGAAGCTGCGATACAGAAAAAACAGCGTGTATTAATGACCCTGATGGAAAAGAACAAATCCCAATAATTTTTTTTATTTCCGTGGTTTTTTCCCACTCACACAGATATTATAGGCAAGCTGGGGAACGCGTTTCTCCACGAAAGGCTCAATCTTCTGCGCAATAAGGAAAAGTGGATCGATCATGTCGATATGGGCAAAGGAACACCATTTAACAATTATATCGGAAAATCCAGCCTGGGTAAAGAGTTCTTCCATTTCCTTTTTGTCGTAATAGTGCTCACCGAAATCCTTCATAACGACATGTTTTACATTAATCTTTTCGCTGATCTGGTAAATGGCCGGGATTCCCCGGGTAAGTAATTTCTTTCCCAGAGTGCAGATTGCGATTGAACCCCCCGGCTTTAAAACCCTGTATGCTTCACTCAGCATTGCTTCAGGATCTTTAACATAACTGAACACAAGAAGACTGGATATCCCGTCAAAAGAATTGTCATAAAAAGGGATTTTCTCCCCGGTCCCGATTGCAAAATCGCATGGTTTACAACGGTGTCGGGCTTTTTCGATCATTTTTCTGCTGATATCGAGACCTATAGCAGTACCGCCAGCCTCAATATACCTCTCCACAAAGAGACCTGTCCCGCATCCGATATCAAGGAGAATTCCATTTTCCGGAAGAACGCTCATTAGATACGTGCTTATGTGTCGGTGATAGCATCGTCCACGATTCCGGTCGTAATGGTAATCGTATTCATCGGCTATAGTATCATAGTGTTCCTGGATTTTCATCTGCTTTACAGCACTCATGTGAATACCTCACGGATCCCCGAGACAAAAGCACCGATATGGACAAATTCATTGTTTCCATGGTGTATGCGGAATTCAGCATTACCAAGCGCAACTGCCAGCGATGGATGGTTATATTCTCGCTGTGCAATTGTCCGAATTTCAGAGAATACTTCGCTACCGGAAAGCCCGTAGTCTATCATCAGAGCCTCAAGACGTCTGATTGCATTGCGTACATCTCCTTTTTTGAGGGCATCAATAGCAGAAGTGGTAACATTTGCCGTTTCTGACTGGGCAATCCCAAAAAGATCCTGGCATCGTCCTGATTCCAGAGCAACCTGCAGGAGAAGGATCGCCCGGCGCATATCACCTTGTGCCACCTCCACGATGAGCTCAATATCATCATCAGAACATGTGTGCATTCCTGAATTTTCTCGTTGCCTGATTGTCCTGAGATAGCGGAGCATGACAATACGGTCGACCGGCGAAAAGAAGAGAGGCAGGCAACGGGATGTGACAGGAGGGATGAGTGTGCTCTGGTTTGTTGTTGAAAATATAAACCGGCATGTAGTGCTTGCCCGCTCCATAATTCTTCGGAGCGCCTGCTGTGCATCCCTGGTTAGTGCATGTGCATCTTCAAAAACCATCAGCTTGAATTCTGCATCAAGCGGACGGAGGGAAGCATACCACTTGATAATATACTTAAAATTTGCAATCAGGGACTGGTTTTTTTGATAGAGATGCGCATATCGGTCGTCGTGTTCAAGGTATGATTTTCCCTGTAAAAAGAGATCGGCAGTCTGGAAAACAGAGGTGTTTAACTCCCAGTTATCCTGATAGAGCGCCTTAGCAAAACATTCAATTGCTGCGCTTTTCCCGGTTCCATGCGGCCCGGAAAGAATCAGGTGGGGTACGGTTCCTGTCGCGGCAAAGGATGCGAGGTAGCGGATTACGGGATCCTGGCCTACAATGTCAGTGAGTATCTTCGGGCGGTATTTCTCAATCCAGAGCATTGGGCAACCTCGTTGTCATCTCACGTATTGCTTCTGACAAAAGATAATTATTGTCAATAAAACTAATGAGATTTACTATTTCAGAATCAGAAAGCCCGAGACAGGCATGGGTAATCCGGGGAAGTGCGCGGGTTACCTCATCGACAATAGTAAGGGTTGCCGATCGAGCGGTGCGTGAGTGGGGATTGAGATCAATAGCGATGACCGTCTTTCCCATCGTCACAAGAGCCTCGCACCGATCTCCATCTTCAAGCGGAACGAGCACAACATCGGCAGAGAACATGCCATTGCGCCTGCACCATGCCCGGTCATGGGAAAGTGGAAGTAACCTCTCCGCTTCGCCTTTGAACACGTCTACTCCGAAGTCGCAAAGAAGATTCTCTATCATTTCCACACGCCCTTCTGTCCGGTGGAACAGGTTCACCTCAACACAGGCTCCGCATGCTTTTTGCAGCTCTGAAATCTCGTGCGCTGCAAGTGCTGCAGTATTACCGTTTACCGAGATAACCGGGTGACGGGCAGTCATGAGGAGTGCAGCAGCAGTTCTCTCGGCGAGGAGCGCACTCATGGTTGTCCGTTCACCAATCAAATAATCAAAAGCTTCTCCACGTCCGTGGGCAATAAGTCCCTCCCAGACAACTATTCCCTTTTTTGCACATTCCGCAAGGTGTTCACGAGTGACGAGCGAGCGGAAGCGGGGGTGATCACCTGGTATCATACGGGGTCCTCTATTATCCGGGCACCATGAGCTGACACGTGACATTCATATACATGACCAAGAGGTAAAAGAACATCCTGCGCTTTCCTGCCATACGCAAATATTCCATTGCCCAGCATTGTCATACCTGATAAAACGCCTGCAGCGTCACAAAGACGGGTAGCAATTTTCACTTCCTGGGTAATCAGACCGCTATTCTCGGCAAAATGGCGTGAGAGAAGAAAAAAATCCTCAACGTTTTCCGGTATTGTCTGAGGAAAAGCGGAGGCTACCCGTTCCATCTGTACGGAGGACCCCAGTACCGTCGGGGTATGGATTGGTCCGAAACTTACTGCATACAATGGTTCTGGCATATCAAATCTCCGTTCTATCAATCCATGGATCCCCGGGATCAACCTGATAACTCTTCCACCTCCCTGACAGGCGGCAACATCGCCAAGTCCGGTCTGGTGGGAAACCTCTGCGGCGTGGGCACATTGTGCAATTTCCTCTCTGGTCATTCCCAGATCAAAAAGCTGGTTCAGGGCAGTAAGGGTGGCAAGCAATGCAGCAGCAGAGAGTCCAAACCCGGCACCAATCGGAAGGAGGCATTCAGTAATAACGGATGCAGTCACCTTAAGATTTTGCATAACATCTGTTAAAAGAGGCGATCCGGAAGCAATCTTAAAAGGTGATCCCGTTGAATTTCTTCGTTTGATGCAGATCGATGTTTTTTCAGCAGGTTTTACCGTTGCAGTGACCCCTTCACTGATAACAATCCCTGAACCAATACTTCCTGTTGTGGCAATAGTATCTCCTTTTATCCGTTTGAAATAACCTGAAATGTGACCCGGACAAAAGGCGACGATAGTTTTGGACTTCATGGACGTGTCTACTGATATAATTAAGAAGATAAGGCGTTTTTCCTCTTTAAAGAATCCTGATGAGCGAATGTCAGCAAAATGATGTGATCATGGGAGTTTTTAAAAAA
>CAYWHL010000118.1:0-6998 GCA_964457995.1 uncultured Methanoregula sp.
CTGCAGCCAGATGTCTGATGATCTTAAGCGGGTTGACAATGTCATGCTCTGCTCGAGCTGCCGTGAGGAGGACAAAATTACATGAAAACAGCACAGGATTTCATCATCGAGATCCCTGTGCTGAAATATTCCGACCAGATAACAAAGGCACGGCAAATCTTGAGAGATAACCGGTTCCGGGAAGTCTATGTCGTGGATGCCAGAAAAACCCTCCTCGGCTATATTGACCTCACGGACGGGCTGCGGGTAACCGCGACAAAATCGAACGTTACCGTTGAGGGTTTTGTCAAGGAAGCACCAATGGTAAATCCGGCAGATCCCATCGAGCTGGTGGCAAAGGTGATGCAGAACTATGAAACTGACAGTGTTGCTGTCGTTGATTCCCGTTCGCATATAATCGGGGGAGTGCTCCTCTCCGATATATTTCCTGTAATCATCTCCCGCAACGTACTTCTCGGTACAGTTTCTGGTTACATGTCCAGGGTTGTTACTATCGCAAGTCCGACGGACACGATCCAGAAGATTTACACTAAGATCATGGAGAGCGGATTTACTGCATTCCCTGTCGTTAAGAAGAAGCGGATTATCGGACTGATTTCCCGTCGTGATCTAATCCGGACAAGGCGGGTCCAGTCGGTAATCGCCCGGCATGCCCATACGACAATCGAGGAGGTAATGTCCAAGGATGTAATCACTATTGGTCCTGACGAACCGATCGGCTCTGCTGCGGAAGTGCTGGTGAAGCATGACGTGAGCCGGCTCCCGGTCATTGACGGGGAGCGTATTGTCGGAATTGTTGACCGGCACGATGTTCTGAGAGGTCTCGTATAAGAGGTCTCGCGTGAGCGTTTTCGGGAATCCGTATACAAAAGAGAAAATTTCTGAAAGGCACTGACCTGTATCGTTCCAGAAACGTCATACTATAAGGGTCATTGGATCAGCAGGAGGGAATATATGCACCAGAATGAACGGGGCATCAAACAGGGTGACAGGCTCTTAAAGATGCAGGGAAAACTTGACCGGGGGCCGGTTGAGTTCAAGTCTCATATTGTTCAGCAGGAAGGCGAGATCATGGCAATTGCAACCCATGATGTCATATCAATACCGCCGACCCAGAGTATTATCGGGGCGGTGGAGGTCATGACAAAATGCGGATTCCGCCGTTTACCTGTTACTGATGCAGGTACAAAGAAGTTGCGTGGAATCATCACCTCCGGCGATGTGATTAATTTCATGGGAGGAGGTGACAAATATAAACTCGTGCAGGTACGGCATGGTGGCAATCTGCTCGCCGCGGTGAACGAGAGCGTGCGCACCATCATGACACAGCAGATTGTCACGCTTACTCATGATGCGACAATCAGTGATGCAGTCGATACCATTGTGGAAAAAAAGATCGGGGGACTCCCTATCATCGATAATGGTGGTGTGCTGAACGGCATTGTTACGGAAAGGGATGTGTTACGGGTGTTTGGTGCTGAGCGCAGTACGCTTACTGTTGAGGATGTTATGAGTACGTCACTCCGTGTGACTGCCCCGGATTGCCCGATTGGAAACGTCACTCATGACATGATCCAGTTCAGGTTCCGGCGGTTGCCCGTTGTGAGCGATGATGTACTCTTTGGTATGGTGACTGCCTCTGATATCATGAAGTATCTTGGGAGCCGGGAGGTCTTCTCACGGCTGACAACCGGTAATATTGCGGAAGTCATGGGATTGCCGGTCCGTACGCTGCTTTCAGGAGATCTTTTCACGACGACTCCTATGCAGAGCATCAACGAGGCCGCCCGAGAGATGCTGACCAGAAATATCGGTGCATTACCTGTTATCGAGGACTCCCGGCTGATTGGTCTGGTGACCGAGTTTGACCTCGTCCGGGCATTTGCGAAGGGGTGAGAGCAATGTTTGCGCAGGATGTTATGACAGCGCCGGTCTTTTTCGTCTCTCCCAATGAGACGATCGCGTATGCAAGAAACCTGATGGTGAAGCACAAAATCTCGCGTCTCCTTGTAATGGAGGAGGGCAAACTTGTTGGAATTCTTACTAAAAAGGACATCGCATATAATATGCGACAGGGAGAACCCACATGGCGGAGGCGCCCTATCGACCAGATCCCGGTGGGAGCATTTACGACGATTAATCCAGTCGTCGTAGCACCCGACATCGGAACAACGGTAATAGCAAAAATTTTTGTAGAAAAAGATATCAGTTCTGTCCCTGTCGTCAATGAGGGACACGTGATCGGTATCGTGACAAAGTCTGACCTGATGACGTCGAGGCTGTTAAAACACATGGATGGGACAGTGAGGGACGTGATGGAAGATGTGCTCATCGTCAATCGTTATCATTCACTTGACCATGTGATTGACCTGATGAATGAGCGAAATGATAAACTCATCGTGGCAAATAATGATGGGACCATTGCGGGAATCATAACTGAAACCAATCTGGCGTTCCTTGAGCTTGGTGCCCAAAAACCCGGATCCGAACAAAAAGATGTGAAATTTTTACGCAAGGAAGAATGTGCCGGCGTAAAGTTATACCGGTACGTAGTGAAGGTATCCACAATTGCTGAAGACGTGATGTCCTCGCCGGTCATCACAACTGAACCCGATGTTCCCCTTGCTGATGCTGTGGCAGAGATGGAGAAACAGCATATCAACAGCCTGGTTGTTGTAAAGAACGCTTCGATCATGGGAATAATAAAACGGGATGATATAATTAAGGAAGTGGCGAAATGACAAAAGAAGTTTTTATCAAAGATGTAATGGCAAAACCAACAACCATTGCCAAATCTGCAATGATCACTGAAGCACTTGATAAAATGCTGGATGAAGGTATTGATCCCCTCATTGCAGTCAATAATAATTCTGTGGTCGGAACGGTTTCCCGTCAGGCAATAGCAGAGAAGCTGGGCAGCAAGCAGAACTCCGATCTTGCACCTGCATCAATCCATGTGGCAAGTGTGGTAGAGGAAGATTTCACCAGTGTCTATCCCGACGAAAGCATTAATGTTCTCATCCCGCTTCTTCAGCACTATAAGCTGGTTGTTGTGTATGACAGTGATCATAAACTGATTGGTCAGGTAAGTGCCGGGGACCTTCTGAAGAAGTGCAGGCCGGATAATGGGATTGAACAGGTTATCGAGAAGGTAATAACCATCGAAGCTGAAGAGCGGGTAGTCCACCTTCGGCGTCGTATGCTCGATGATAATATAACCCGTTTCGTCGTATCTGAGAATAATAAATACACAGGGATTGTGACAGAGACGGATGTCGCGATTGCACTGCGAAAATTCCGGGAGTCAATCAGGGACCAGCACCAGGATCACCGGATACGGAACCTGCTGGTCAAGGATATAATGAGTGCTCCGCTCATATCTGTCGATATTTCAGCAAATGTGTCAGATGTGATCGACCTGATGCTGAAAAAGAATATCAGCTCGGTACCCGTTACGGCTAACGGTAAATTGTTTGGCATCATAACGCGCCGGTCTCTGGTCAATGCGCTCTAAAATAACAAGCCCCCTCTTTTTCCCCTCGTGATTTGATCTCAATCAGCGGTACATACAAAGCGACTCCCCGTAAAGCCGGTCACAACTATAATTTTACCAGGATAGCGGCAAAGAAGGAATAAAAATGACCCGACCGTTCTCCTTAAATCCCGTCTTACACGTTAATAGCACCCTGACAGTTATCCCTGGCAGGGTGATTATAACCGTACGAGTAACACTATCCCGACAATACTACCGATTATGACAACTGTCCACCGCAACAGATCGGGATTTATCCGCCCGGCTATCCTCCCTCCTGTAGCACCACCTGCCAATGCGCCAGCTGCCATCACCAGTACCAGCTGCCAGATGACCAGACCGGAAAAAAGGAAGAATACTGCCGCCGCAACATTGATACTGAGCGACAGGCACTGTTTCAGGGCATTGAGGCGGGTGAGGGTATCATCTAAAAAGAGCCCCAGCACTGCAAGAACAATCACGCTCATTCCCGCACCAAAATATCCCCCATAGATTGCTGCGAGACCTACCGGCAGCACAGCCCTGCTGCCATCAACCCTGGATTTTTTTTGAAGAGAATGTTTTAGGATCCAGTCCCGGACCCGGTCCTGCACTGCCAGCAGCAGAGCTGCAAGCAGGATGAGGAAGGGGACGATGACATGAAATACCTGTTCGCTGGCAAGGAGGAGCAGGATACTGCCGGTAAAGCCGCCAATAATGCCTGCCGGGACTAGGAGCCACATGCGCCGCTGCTGCCCGCGGAGGTCCTCTCTCTGCGCTATTGCTCCCCCGAGGTAGCCCGGACATAACGCAACGGTATTGGTTATATTGGCCGCTATATCCGTCACTCCCAGTGCGATGAGCACAGGAAATGAGACAAGTGTCCCTCCTCCGGCAAGGGCATTGATCATACCTGCGGCAATGGCTGCCAGGCCGGCAATAGCGATTTCATATCCGGAGAGCATGCTTTGGGCCTTCTTATTTCCCGTGCTTTTCAGCCAAGATAAGCGTTAATATCATGTGCTTTCATGATCCTTACCCCAATATTTGCCATATCCCGGACATTGGCTTCATGAATATCGTCTGACTGCGCCCCTATGGCGTCTTTGACCAGGATCACGGGATAATTATACGCGACAGCATCAAAGACCGTGGTGCGGACACAGTTGGGGGTCTGGATCCCGGCTACGACAAGCACCTCAACACCAATGTTCCGGAGCATGAGATCCAGCTCTGTGCCAATAAAGGCACTCATCCTGATTTTCCAAATGACATATTCACCAGCTAGCGGGGAAAGTTCATCGATCACTGCAGCACCATGGGTACCTTCAACAGCAAACGGGCGTTTCCGGAAGAGTTCCTGTCGGGTGATCTCGACATCCGATCCGTCCCTGCGATGGACCCGCAGGATATGGAAGACCGGAAGTCTTTTTTTCCGGAATTCGGTGAGTACCTCAACTATATTCGGGATAATGGTGCGGGCCTGTGCAACCCTGAGTGGTGCACCATCAAGAACAAAATCGTTCTGCATATCGATGATCAAAAGTGCAGCTCGTTTCATACAGTATTCCCATTGTCAGACAGGTTTGAAAATATATTGTATTTGAGGTGCGTATCAACAGGCCGGTCCGTCCACATGGGGCACCGTTATCGGATTTTATGATTTTTATAGGGCGGTAACATCTATGCTTTCATCGCTCCAACAGTATAAGGTGATTTCGCCATCCTGTCCCGTGGTTCTGGTTCATGGATGGAACAGTTATCCCGGGATCTGGAGTAAGCTTGCCGCAAGACTGGAAGAAAAATCGATCCCGTACTGGAATTTCAATCATTCTGTTATCCGGGGCGCATCAGTAGCGGAGATTGCGTACTCCCTGCAGGCCTATATTGGGGAAATGCGGAAAAAGACCGGTTGGGATGAAAACCTTGATCTTGTCTGCCATTCGATGGGAACCTGTGCAGCCCGCTACCTTGTTGAAGTTATTGATGGTGAAACCCAAAACGAGAAAGTAAGGCAGTTGATCGGGATCGGCCCTCCCAATAATGGATCAGCACTGGCAGAACTGTTCAACAGCCCGATGTATGGATCGGAGATACTGCACAATCTTGCCGGGCAGTTTGTTCCCCGGAGTTATAACCCGTCCGATGATACGATTGTCCAGGAGTTTCGCCCGGGGAGTAAGACACTCCGGCGTATCAGAAAAGCAGGTGTCCGCACCGATATCCAGTACCGGATAATAATTGCGACAAACAAAAAAGAGAACCCGGCCTTATTTCCCCCGCTGCAGGGGAAAACCTGGGAGCTGACACCACAGGGAACCTGGAGAACCACCTGGGACGGCGATGGTATCATTACACGGGACGAAGCCTATCTTACCGGAGCCGGTATTGATATTGTTCCGGTATATGCGGACTCATTAGACCGCACTCCCTATGATTACTGCCATATACGGTTGCCACGGAATGGTGAAGTGATCGGACGGATTATTGAGTATCTTCTTGATCCTGATACTCAGCCGCAGGGGTTCTGTGAATAACTAACAGCAGTATTACTGGTTAAAGAAATATGCGCTGGCAGTTCTCCGGGTTGCACTAATACAATTACCTGAATAAATGCCGCTGCCCTGTGTGGATTACTGGTGATATTATCCCATCACTCAAAAAAAAAATAAAACATCCATAGATCCAGAATAACTCAGGTTTTCTCTTTCTGACTCGTTCTTTCCTTCTGGTATTCGAAATAAGAATACGCCACAGTAAATACCGCAACTATAAGCACCGGTATAAGGATGAACAGGAATGCGTACTCGCCGGCAAAAACCCCGATAAACGAAATCACACCCGCGAGCTTGAATAATTTTCCTCCGACCTCATGGGTCTTCTTCCAGACGGTCTCACTGCTCAATGTCCAGGGTGTGCGTATTCCGACAAACCAGTTCTGTTCCGCGTGGCCGAGAAGAAACCCGATATAGATAAAGAATGTCCCCATGAGGAACGGGAATGTGAGGTTAAGGCTGACCTGGTATCCGGTGCTCCAGAGTATGATCTGGATCTGTATCGCCAGCATGAAGAGGATAAACAGGAGAATGAATCCATCGTAATAGTTCCTGAATTTCTCGTAATTCTTTTTATAGGGGTCTATGCGGGGAAGAGCGGCAAATAACCCGACAAGTCCTATCATGATAAGGGGGATGAGAAAGAGTCCCCAGAGCTTCGACATGTATCCATCGGGCTGGCCGGCAGCGTTCCAGTGCGATACGACACGGTTCGGTGATGTCGGGTACATCGCGATGGTTATTATGAAGGTAATAATGAGCACTGCGATAATTGCAAGCCTGATTAGTTTCATGCAACGCTATTGGGAATTGATTTGGTAATAAGGTAATGCCGTTTATTGCGTAAGGTCAATTCCTGCTTCGATATTAGTGAATTCAAAATGCGATAAAGGCCGCCGCCCCCGTCGGGGCGCCCCCGAGGCGGATCAGGA
>CAYWHL010000119.1:0-6993 GCA_964457995.1 uncultured Methanoregula sp.
TGAACAATGGGAAGATGATAGGTTATTAACGGAAATGTGCTTCCATCTTTGCGTACAGACATAAATTCATGGAATTCCGGGAATTCATGGGGTTCCTGCGTTAAAGCCTGAATAAAATCACCAATTACCCTTTCCCGGTCATCTGGATGTATTGTCTGCCAGATAGTCATTCCCTTTGCAACATCTTCATGGGTATAGCCATACATCTCACAACCCCGGTGGTTGACAAAAGTGACATTTCCTCCAATATCGCATTCCCAGATATTCTGGGGCAGCATTTCTGCCAGGTCATGGAATCGCTTCTCGCTTGCCAAAAGCGCCTTTTCAGCGCGTTTGCGTTCGGTGATATCAATGAAACTTTCGAGAAGACAAAAACGTCCACCCAGCTGTACCGGTACAACCGTTTTGATAATCGGTCTCTCTTCACCCTTAGTATTGCGGAGAACTCCTTCCGAACGGACAAGTTCCTGTCCGAGATCAATCACAGGGCAGTGTTGATTTTCTACCGGGCAAAGATACTCATTACATGATGAACCGATAAGGGAATCCTTCTCTTTGCCGATGAGGGCAATAGCTGTGGAATTGGCATCATAGATCGAACGGGTTTCCGGATCGATAACCACAAGTCCTGACTGGGTGGCATTGAATATTGTCAGTAAATAATTCTCACTGTTCTTCAGTGCCTCATCGGCCCTCTTTCTTTCACTTTCTTTGAAGGCATCTTCTGCAATCTGGCGCTGGAGAGCGATTGATGCCGCCCGTGCATAGGTCTCAATGAGCGAAGCATCTTTCAGCGAAGTTCCTTTCCGGAGCACAAATGTCATGTTCCCCAGGAGCACATCCTGCCAGACCAGGCCGATAGAATAGAGTTCTCCCAGATTGAGAAACTCTGCTAATTTCCCGCATGACTCATCAGGGACATGAGGATACAATAAATCGGGGAGATTTTTTTTAACAGGGTACACCTTTCCGGTCAACACATTCTCATGACCATTCTCATCGACAGGAACTGAAATCTTAAAAAAATCTCTCCCGAAAAAACTCTCAACGTAATCACGCTCCTTATCACCAAAGACTGCTTTTAAGGACAACGTTCCTGATCCGGAATTATATGAGCTTACCGCAATTGCTGTATCCGGAAGAAGTTCTTCAAGACCTGCGCCTATCGCGTGGTAGATATTGACCTCAGGGGATAGTTCGATGAATTCCTGCAGTTTCCGGGAGAAAAAATCCATCTGGGCGATGTACTGATTTATCCTTCCTGCAGCTTCTCTTTTCTCGGTAGTATCCCGCCCTACACCCTGGTACTCATTGAGATTCCCCCCCTCATTAAAAAGGGCACGGATGGTCCAGACGTTCCAGCGCAGCTGGCCGGACGGGTCGGTAATACGACACTCTGCAGAGACCATGGGATGTTCCGCATCAAGGGACCGGACGGCCTGGCTTACGGCCATACGATCTTCGTCGCAGATGCCGGGTATATGATGCATACCAAGCATCTCTGACGGTTTTTTTCCCAGATAGCGGGCATAGGAATTATTCACAAAAATGAGAGTTCCATCAGGACGAAACCGTGTGATGAACTCCGTCTGGTCCTCAACGATGCCGCGGTATCGTGCTTCGTTCATCTGCAGGGCTTCTTCATAGGTTTTCTTGGCGGTGATATCCTCAATAATCAATGTCCATCCCTGACTCCCGTCTTCAAATGCGGTCGGTACCTGTTTCACCCTGAAGTGGAATATACTCCCGTTGAGTACACAGTTTATTTCTGTATTTGCATCCTCAACATTTTGCAGATCTTTTGGATACTTAAAGGTCGTAAGACTGTTAAAGAAAGGATTATTACATTCATTGATTTTTTTTCCGACCAGTACTTCTCTTTTTTCGAGAAGAAGTGTAAGGACCCTTTCATTCACCCGAATAATCTTTTGTTCCGTATTAAGAACGATTACATAATCAGATGAAAATTCAAGCATGGCAGAAATCGGTACCCGTTGGGAGAGGAAATACACTTTTGCAGCCCCGATGACCTGCTTCTCCACCTGCCCGGAAATGAGGAGCAGGTCAAGATACCTTGCCACCATATTCCTGTTTAATTTTATTTTTGAAG
Source organism: uncultured Methanoregula sp. (assembly GCA_964457995.1). GTDB lineage: Archaea > Halobacteriota > Methanomicrobia > Methanomicrobiales > Methanospirillaceae > Methanoregula. The sequence continues at coordinate 2,111 of CAYWHL010000119.1, forward strand.
AGAGATCAGAGATGGTCATCCCCCGCCTGTGCGACCGGAGGTGCCGCTTGATTGTATCAACGATAGTCTGATCAAGGACCGGCATAAAAGTATGACTGTTAATATTTCAAGTGATGTATATTAAAAATTTGCATGGCATTTCATCATGCAAATTACTATGGCAATTCTATACTGCAAATGCTTATAAAAATTATCAAATAATGGTATTTTAGCCTTTGATTAACCACAAAGGCCATCGTGCAGGCGAAGAGAGAGATGAAAGGGATTGATGGGAGGGAGGCACTACCTGAAGCGGAATACCTCTGGCGGCAGGCACGTGAAAAGGTGAATGACGGGGAGTGTCAGCAGGCAATGGATATTCTGCATCGGGCAGTAAAAATTGTGCCCCATCATCTTCATTCTCTTATTAAGATTGGCAACTGGTATGAATATCTCAATCAGTCTGATAGCGCAATTCCTTATTATGAAAAAGTCATTCAGATTGATCCTTTTTATGCAGATGCCTGGTTCAATAAGGGAATGAGTATAAGAAAAACGGGGAACGAAAAAGAAGCCACATTATGTATTGAAAGAGCAATCGAACTCTGTTGCAGCCGATAGTCTGATCAATGGAAACATGGTTTTTAAGTATTAAACCAATGAACTGGGTGGGTGGGAGGCGAAATAATCAACTTTCGACAAAACAATATATACGTAGTCGGGTCCGGTAAAAAAATATCGGCAATTCCCGACTTTTTCTATGTAGACTGCACAATATCTGCAATGCAGGATTCATTATTAAAAGTGATGTTTCACGAACTGATTCGTAAATATCATCGGGTCCGGGTTTTCTTCTAACCAACAGGCAGAAATTTTGTTGATGGTTCAATCAGCGTGAATTTTCAAAGAAAGAAATAACCGCAATGATTCATGCGGATTACAATCTCTTTATCTTCCGCACCCTGACTGCCACACCGCGGTGCGAATGCAGTATTTCATCTGCTGGTAATGCTGCCCTTCCGGTGGCGAGTGCACGTGCTCCTATGACCAGAACCTCGTCACCTTCACGGATCCTTGGATCTGCCTTCACTACCCCGGGAACGAGCACGTCGCCCTCCGGAATAAAATCATCAATGTACACACGGTATCCTTCCTTAATCAGGTTCCAGCCGTCAAAGGTGGGGCGGAGCAGCCCGGTACCGGTATCAATCGAGAAGATCTGGACATTTTTTTTGCTGTAAAACAGTTCCGGGTAATGCCCACGAAGACTGGTGCCTGTTGTGTCAAGGTCACTATCAAACTGGTAGGATATCATCCCGTGAAGACGGTCATCTTTTACCCGTCGTTCCCCCGCGAGTGCGTTGTCAAGCGTGTTGAGTGCACTATCACGTGCAGGATGTTCCTGGCAAGTATATTCCAGGGTAATGCCACAGAGGTCTGCTGCCATCCGGGCTACCTTGAGCGCACCACCGGTAAGGTGTGCAATAATCCGCCGGTAAGGATTGCGCCTGAAATAGCCTGCAAGGACAGCTGAAATAACCGCACATTCTTCTGCGTCCCAGTAGCCGGTTACGGGAACATCATAATGTCCTGCAGGGTAGATGCACTCCAGTTCACGGGGAACAAGACCCAGCGGTGATGTTACGATCAGTTCATGGGCGCGACCGGCAATCGCCCTCTGGAATTTACGGTGGCTCTGCGACAGGGAGTACGGCTTTTTTGCCGAACAGGGGAGAAGAACTGCCACATCTGTTTTAGGCGGGCGGTACCGGTTTATCACCCGTTCTGCAAACCGTCTCACTTCGGCACGCTGAAGGGATTCTCCCGAGTTTGCCCGCATCACGCAATTTCGGGCAACCGGCAAATGTTTTTCCATGAACTGGTAGTGCATATCGAAATGTCGCATCATGGCAACCTGTGCTGAGTTCAGCCGTGAGCGCGATTCAACCAGATCCCGAAGCCGGGCTTCTTCTATGAACCGGGTAACCAGGGCAATCTCGCAAAGGAGGGCGTGCCGGTTATGCATCTTCAGGTTATCCTGCTGACATCCGGGGCAGGTGCAGATCCCGCTAAAAAGAGCATCAGCAGGATACTCTCCTTCCGGAGTACAGAACCGCATCTGGGCAGTTTTTAGATCAACTGCCCGGAAATCAAACAGGTCAAAGCCGGAGTACGCCAGTATATGTATATTCGAGGGCAAGGCAGACGCGGGTGCATACCACAGGGTATCAACCGGTGTTTTCTCCTTAAGGCCGATGAGCCAGTTCACGTAATTCCTTGGGTTTTCCAATGCTGTGTGCCAGTTTGCAACCATGACGCAATCGCCACTTTGTGCGGTATTGTCCAGAAGCGGGTGGATAACAACCGGCTGAATACCGGTTACGGGAGGATAGTCTTTCACCAGTGATGGGGGTGCACTGAGAGGAAGGTTTGTAAAACCTGTCGATTCAAGTGCCGGAAACAGCACATCACATTCCCGTGCAGTCGGGAGTTTTATCGGCTCATCACCCTCTGCCTGGAAAAAAGCAATGCGGGCGAGCCCGTCCCGCTTTCTTATAGTAAACCGGGTCAATTCTGCACCTCGATATCTCCCAGTACATCACGGACGATTTTTTCCCAGCGGGGATTGCAGGAAACAACAAACTGAGAGTCCTTATGACTCTCTATCAGCAGTTTAATCCCTTCGCATCCCTTCCGTATCATTGCATCGTCCCATTCGGGAATTTCGCTTGGCCCGATCGGAAATGTTTCCCTGAGTTCTTTTGGATACGGGCCGAATGGTGGTCTGAAGAAGAGGGTATCATCAAATTCCTCACGTATACCGCCTTCAAATGCCACAAGGACCCTGGTGCCAAGGAGCAGGCGTGGGAGCATCTGCTGGTACCGGAATACTTCCGTGCGATAACAACTCTCGTCCCCCCGGTAGAAAAACCGGCGTTTTGATACCCGGTCGTATTTCTCTAAAGATACGGTATTTTTTAAGAGGTCCCGGTAACCTGACAGGAGTTGCGGGTGACCCCGGCATCGTTCATCGACCAGTTCCCAGAGAGTCCCGTCAAAAACTGCCTGGCGAATCCGTGAAATTTCCGCAAGTGTCACGTACAGGTTGTGGAGTGCCAGCAGGCGCTCACGATCCGGTGCAGTGCGCAATTCTTCAGTTGTATGCGTCCGGCATACCGTGCATGCACAGGGGAGATCAGCCATTTCATCAATTTTGTAACTGCCATGTGTTGTAAGGTATCGCCCTTCTTTGGCATAGAGTGCGTATGCCGCAGAATCAAAGAGATCGCATCCCATAGCAACGGCAAGTGCCAGCATTGACGGGTGACCGGCACCGAAAAGGTGAACACATGCAGAAGGTGAGAGCGCCTGTTTTGCTGCCATTACCACGCGGACGAGATCCTGGTACCGGTAGGATTCCATAAGAGGAACGACTGCACCAACCGGACAGAAGGAAAATCCAAGAGCGGTCACATCGCGACCAGCCTGTTCACGCAGATCGGCAAAGCTGCCTCCCTGCACCGGCCCGGCAAGTGGTGCATCGCTGCCAAAGACCTCTTTTGCCTCAGCAAGCCGCTGTAAGGTAATTGCGAGATCCCGCTCTGCTGTCTCCCGGTCAGCATCAGGAGAGGTCGGGATGTCGAGCGGGACCCATATGTCGCTTCCAATGTCACGCTGGAATGAGAGGGTTTCGGTATTGGTTATGGAGACCTGCCCGTAGACTGAGAGCTGGAACGAGCCGGAATCAGTCATGATAACGCCATCGAAATCCAGCACCCTGTGCAGCCCTTCAGCAAGGGCCCTGTTCCGGTACTGCCTGCTCTGGGAAAAAACGTAGGCGTTTGTAATCAGCGCCTCAACTCCCATCGACTGCATCTCTTTTGGTGTCACGAGCTGGAGGTGAGGGTTAATGACAGGCAGAAGCGCGGGAGTTTTTATCGTCTTTTTCCCGACTTTCAGTTTGCCGCAGCGTCCTGCGATATCGCTGTCCAGACTCTCAAATGAAATTGTCATTCCGCACCCGTAATCATCCCCTAATTAATTGTGGTATTTCAGGCATAACGGTTGCCATTACGGGTGTTCTGTGAAGATCTGCCCTTCAAAAGTAAGGATCTCGGTACTGACCTGCGTCCAGCATCGTACAGGGAGTCCGGCCTTATTACAGGTATGATCAAGAAATGTCGCACTGTCCCAGCCATATTCTGTGGCTACCTGCGGAAGGAGGAGGCCGCTCAACCCCCTGCCGCGTACAATCAGGCCATGTCTGCCCACTTCAATTTTTTCAAAACGTTTTTGAGGTTCACCTTCAACGGGAACGGGGACGGTCAGGATGGTCACTTCGGCCCTGATGGATACAAGTTCGTCTTTGCGCACCGGTGGAAACCGTGGATCTCCCGTAGCAGCCGCGACTGCAGCGTCTTCTATGGCTTCTTCAAGAGGCATAACAGGATACGGAAAGCCGATGCACCCGCGGAGTTCACCCTTTTTTGTAAGCGTAACAAAAACCCCGCGTTTATCCTTAAAAAGGGGTGAAAGGGCGAGAAAAGGTTTTGGTTTTTTTGCAATCGTATACTCAATAGCACCGCGTGCCAGCCGCAGCGCCAATTCCCCATCATCTGTAGTGAGCAGGTCCAATCACATCCCCCCCCATAGCTTGTGACTGTCTTTAGCGCACCTTATTTAACAACCTATCGAACAGGCCATACCGTACCAAAAAAGAGGCTCCCCCAGCGCTGTGCTTATCTCTTTGAAAACTCCAATTAGTACAGGAGAGGGAGAGAGCGGCTGACGGTGGCCTTTTATGGCTGCTGAGGAAAGTCCTCCCACCAATCGGGCACGCAGCCGTACACAAGTACGGGTGGCGAGAGTCACGGCAATGGCACAGAAACGACACGGCCTGTTTT